>JAZOMS010000133.1:0-3293 GCA_045654145.1 Alistipes sp.
AATCAGTAATCGTTTCGAACGGAAATCCTACAACCAACGAACGATAGGTGCCCTTGTATCCCACTGCTGCTGAAAGACCACAATCGGGGTACTGCATCACGACAAAAGACTGCTTGTCGGCAGGCAGAATTGCATCGGGCGATTCGACAGCATAACACTCATCATTCAGCTCAGTATTAAAGCAATAAGTCGTCGATGACAACTTAGCTATTGATCGTTTTACTGTCGCCACACCACGTGTCGTAGCTCGTCCACTCTGCAAACGATAGTGTAACACCTCTCGTGCAAATTTTTGCGCATCGGCATTAACTCCAACACCATTCCAAATGTCGGTTGCCACATAACTACCACTTACAAAAATTCGTCCGCCCTGCGAGGTGAAATGGCGCACGGCCAACTGCATTGCGGGTGTAAATGTACGGAATTCTACCCCACTCGCGCCCTCACCCATAACGGTCGAAAGTTGCTTACCAAGGATCAGATCCACAGTCGAATAGTCCGACAACATCACAGCGCCACACTCAACCGAGGCTGCCGACACTGAGCAGAACGAGTAGCCAGCCTTAACGATCGATGCACCGTGAGTTGCCGCATAGTCGAACGTATTACCAGCCAGCACCTCGAACGCATAGTCGCTATAACACGAACCCAGACACTCGTCGTAGTTATTATGATAGGTTGTCGAACGAAGGAATCCACGCTGAGCGCCAATATAGCTGATATCGCGTCTGTCAGCCACACCGCCATCAATATGGTTCAAGAATCCAGCCGTACCTTCATCGCGATAGCTCACAGGGGCACTTACGCGATCGAAGCCATTGATAATCAACACTGTATCCTTAGCATTTGACACTCGGCAAACCGACAAAATCTCCGACGGAAAACTTTCGCCACCTTCGTTCACTGCCGTAATACGATAACTCATAATCGTATCCGTAGGCAACGGCAGTACACACTCCGTCCCCTCGACCACGCGACCATTATCGAAACCTCCATCAGCTGTACGAGTATAGACGATGTAGCGATCGGGCATAGCCGTAGGCTCCAACGAATCCACCTGCGGTTGCCAAGTTAGGCGTACACCCTCATCGGTCAATTGCGCTGCAAATGCCTCGATCGGAAGCGGTTGTACGACGTATGGCTGATCGTATTGGAACGACAAATAACGCAAAATACCCTTATAGATCGCACGACTCACCGTAAAAGGGAATCGTGGATCAAGACCATAGCGCATGTCGTTGAAATTCTGGTGCGACAGCAACTCCAACAACATTGTCGGCACACTCGGCACACGTGCCTCATAATACGAACGATTCCATAGGCCTCGACGATTCCACTCGGGAGCGTGCAACGTACGCACATCACGGCAGATCTCGGTCAAGACCATATCGGTCAGATCTCGCGCCAAATATCGCGACGCTCCACCATCGTATCGACCACCATTCTCACGGGTATAGAAGACACCTAACGTACCGACAATCGAATCCTCCTTAATGCCTGCATCTGAGTGAAATGCAAAAGCCATATCAAGCGGCACGGCAAGCCCCGTACTATCCTTAGCACGCTCCGAACCACCCATAACGTAATTGACCCAATGAGCACGCGACATATAATCATCGCGATAGTCATCTGCATTCTCACGAAGGTTATAGACCTTCTCAGGAAAACCCGCCCATTGTAACCAATAGCGTGCCCCCTCGACAAAACGAGGAGCACCACTCGTTGCGTGTTCGTACTCCAATTCGGGGTTCCGCTTGCTCTCGACGGGAATACGGGCAATATTACCCATACCGCCACCAAATTTCACTGCGTCAGCCGTTACCACCCTGCGATGACCGTGCGACGATCGATTGCTCAGCGTTACGCAGCCCGATGCCTCATTGACGCCCTCAGCAAAGCGAAACGTACCGAGATAGATCCACGTGCCGCCACCCATCTGCTGATTGACCGAAAACTCGGTCGAACCACCCAAATGATGCACCGTATAAAGAGCATCATCAGCACTATTGCGCTCGCTCTTGTACGACACATAGACTGCATATTCACCCTCCTCGGGAATTGCAGGAGTCCATACGATACGACTCTCATCAGCACCCGCCTTGACGCATTCTGAGCCACGATAAGTACCTTCGGTAAAAGGATTCTGCCCCTCAATATAGAACTCCCTACAAGCAGCAAAACCTCGTTTAGCCCCCGTGTACCACGTGCGATCACCCGTATATTCGTCATAGACCGATTCGTTTCGCACATCATTATCAACAATCACTTCGACCTTCTGCACATCTCGCTCACGCGGCAACATCACATTTGCTCCCGCATTTTCAAGCATCGGCACAAGGTAGGGAACAACATAGCTCTGAGTATAGAGATCCTCGACCGTCTGCCACAGACGCGCACGTTGCCATCCCCACTCTGCACTCCCATTATCAAACATATAGCCGTGGCTCTGCCACATCGCGATATGGCGCCCCAACAGACCACGCGTGGGTTTCAACGACGAGAGGCGCGTTACCAAAGGTCGAGCCGAGCTATTGGTGAATCGCTCCTTCGGATCGACCTTATCGCTACGCATCGGACGCGGCACAAAATCCTCGATATGATGGCGATCAGTTACGATACGGATCTCATAATCCTCGAACTTTTCGGGCAACACCGCACGCACACTATCGTAGATCGGCTCGATATTATCCTCTCGAAAAGGATAGTAGGACATATCGATCGATGCATAGACGGTCAGTTGCTTGCCATTCACTGCCGTACGCTCGACCTCTACCCTCTTGACGGGCACAACCTCTCGGCGAACGATTCGATCGAGCACCTCAGCTATATCTCGACGATTTTTCGACGTAATGCTCTGTGCATTTACGTCGAGCGACGCTGCCGCAAGGAGCAGCAGCGTCGCCAGAACTCGTTTCATCATATATTCGAACTATTTCTTGTCTCGACGGATCAACAGAGCCATACCTATCATAGTGATCAGAGCGTTGATGATCAATAACTCGAAACCGATCTGATAACCGTTGAACCATACGGGAGCAAACTTCTGAATCACAAAGCTCAGCACCGGAGCGATGATCGCAACAACAGGCATAAACTTGTCGTTCACCTGCTTTTTGCACATAATACCGAATGCAAACATACCAAGTATAGGACCATAAGTATAGCTTGCCACGTCATATACGAGGTTAATCACCGACGTATTGCTCAGCTTATCGAATACTAAGATTGCGATAGCCATAATCACCGCCATTGCTACGTGTACCATCTTGCGCACCTTAGTCAACTTAGCATCC
>JAZOMS010000134.1:0-6092 GCA_045654145.1 Alistipes sp.
CCGATCCCTCCATAACCACCATAGCCGCCATACATCATATTATAGTAGCTGCTATAATAATTATTGTACATATTCATATAGTAGTAATCCGACGAGTTGATCGTGGTTGCCGAGCCGTTGCGATACTGACCCGAAGCGCCATAGCAGTAGAACGACGTAGCCACGATGCGAGCCCACTGACCCTGCAACAGGTGAGGAATGGTGTAGTTCCAAGCCTTGATGTAGCCCGTGCCGTCGTCGCCACTCTCGTCAGCGCTCTCTCCCTTCTCCTTAACGGTGAACTCCAATGCCTCGCCCACGCTCTGCACCTCGCCATAGACGCGACGCTTGATCGAATCGATGTTGGTGTCGAATACGAAACCGTCGAGGAACTTACCTACGTACCAGATCTTTACAGTCGAATCAACGGCAATAGAGTCGCCTTTGTATGCCTCTTCGCCCTCGGGCAGACGGAACTTCTTATCGACATAGAGGTAGTCGAGCGTGTCGTTCACGGGCTTCCAATTACCGGTCGATGCAATGAACTCATCGACCTCCTTCTCCTCATCCTTCACGGGGTCCTTGGTTACGTGTACGATCTCGAAGTCAATGATCGAGGGCACGTTGCCACTGAGCGAGTACTGACCGCCATAACCTGCATCGTTGCTCGTACCCGTTGCGCCGTATGCCAGCGACGAGGGGATGTAGATCGTACCCTTCGAACCGACGTGCATATTGAACTTGGTGCCGTCGTGGTTGGTGAGCGTGTTACGCATCAAGTAGTGTGTACCTTGGAGCAGGTTGGTGGGGTAGTCGCCACAGAAGATATAATCGGGCACGTAGTGCGTATGCTTAGTGTGAGTGCCCTGCCACTTGGCGATATCCTCATAGCGCGAGAAGATGATGTTACCCGTCATATCACGCATCGTGAAGTTGTATTTCACCCACGTTACGGTGTCGTTAGTTGCCATACTCTTAGTGTCGCCATAATCGTTGATCTCGACCCAAAGCCCGTTCTCCTGACGCACGGCGCGAGTACCGTTGTTATTGACATACTTAGCGATCCACGCATCGAGCGACTGCTGCTCTTCGATCATCATATCGATCTCGACCTTCTCGGCGCAAGAGGTGAATCCTGCTGCCAAAACCAGCGTCAAAAGCGCGTAGCGTAAAAAAATCATAGTTCGTTTCATTCTATCTTTTGTTTCGTTTTTTTATTCAACTTCATCAATCACCGTGATCATCATCACTGCCGACTCAGCCGCAATGACGCCCATTGCTCGGTCGCCGTAGGCCGCCTTGTAGGGCATAAAGGTATAGACTGTGTCGCCCTTTGCACAATCGGGTAACGTAAGTTCGAGACCTTTTATTATGGGATCTGTGCCCAATATTCGCACTACGGGCGTGAAATCCCAATAGGTTGTATCCAAACCATACTGCTCGGCCAAAATCTTGCCCGTTCCACGGTTGTTGGTCGCGAACGGGATATTCGCCGGTCCGCTCTCGAAGAGGTATGCCTCGTAGCGGAACGTGATCTGCGACCCCTCGGCAATGCGCTTTGTGGGGCGATCGGCACGATAGACGTTGGTGATGTGGCGATAGGCATCACCGCAACGGGTGTAGTAGGGTAGCTTCTCGCCCGTCATCGATTGTTCGGCTTCGGCCTCGCTTACCAACCTCATTCGCGAGGTCATATAGCTCACAAAGCGATCCATCTGCGATTGGAAGATATCCTCACCCTCGTCGCAAGCGATCGAGGTGAGTACCAATGCAAACAGTGCCATTGTGACGATATTTCTCAGCAAGTGTCTCATACCCTATCAACGTACATACCGCGTACAAATTGCAAAGATATAGATAAATTTCGAAATTTTATACCATTTACCCCTTATATTCTATGAATATTTTAATTCGCGCGCGGAAGTGGTGCGAAAAATTGGAGAGTTTCGGAAAGTTGGTTATCTTTGCACATTAAAACAGTAACGAACAAAACTAAAAAACTCAATATGGCTTTACAATGCGGAATCGTGGGTCTGCCCAATGTCGGCAAATCGACTCTGTTCAACTGCCTCTCGAATGCTAAGGCGCAGGCAGCAAACTTCCCCTTCTGTACGATCGAACCCAATGTGGGTGTGATCACCGTACCCGACGAGCGACTGATCAAGCTCGCCGAGATCGACAACCCCAAGCGTGTAATTCCCACCACCATCGAGATCGTCGATATCGCAGGTCTAGTTAAGGGTGCATCGAAGGGTGAGGGTCTGGGTAACAAGTTCCTTGCAAATATTCGCAATACCGACGCAATTATCCACGTTTTGCGCTGTTTCGACAACGAGAATATCACCCACGTCGATGGTACGATCGATCCCGTCCGCGACAAGAGCATCATCGATACCGAGTTGCAGCTCAAAGACCTCGAAACGGTCGAGAGCCGCATTGGTAAGGTGCAGAAGCAGGCTACGGCGGGCGACAAGAATGCCAAGCGAGCCTACGAGATTTTGTGCCGTTATAAGGAGGTTTTGGAGCAGGGTCGTTCGGCTCGTACTGTCGAACTGGACAAGGAGGATCGCAAGGTGATTCCCGATCTCAATCTGCTGACTGACAAGCCGGTATTGTACGTTTGTAATGTCGACGAGCGTAGCGCCGCAACGGGCAATGCTCACGTTGAGGCTGTTCGTGCGGCCATCGCTGAGGAGAATGCCGAGCTGCTGATTGTGGCGGCTGCAACGGCGGCCGACATTGCTGAGTTGGAGGACTATGATGAGCGTCAGATGTTCCTCGAAGAGGTGGGTCTGACCGAGTCGGGCGTGAGCCGTCTGATCAAATCGGCATATAAGTTGCTCGACCTGCAAACCTACTTCACGACGGGTGCCGACGAGAGCCGTGCGTGGACCTTCACTCGCGGAATGAAGGCTCCGCAGACCGCAGGTATCATTCACTCGGATTTCGAGCGCGGTTTCATTCGTGCCGAGGTGATCAAGTATGACGACTATGTGGCTCTTGGTTCGGAGAAGGCTTGCCGCGATGTGGGCAAGATCGGTATCGAGGGTAAGGAGTATGTGGTTCAGGACGGCGATATTATGCATTTCCTGTTCAACGTCTAAATCAGTTACAAGAAAAACAGATATAAATAGATGAATACCAGACAAACACGTGTACGTTTTGCACCGAGCCCCACGGGTCCGTTGCATATTGGCGGTCTGCGCACCGCGCTCTACAACTATCTTTTTGCGCGTCAGCGCGGTGGCAAGATGATCCTGCGTATCGAGGATACCGACTCGCAGCGTTTCGTCGAGGGTGCCGAGGAGTATATCAACGAGGCTTTGGCTTGGTGCGGCATCGAGATTGACGAGGGTGTGCGCGAGGGTGGCGAGTATGGTCCCTACCGCCAGAGCGAGCGCCGCGAGATCTATTTGAAGTATGCTGAGCAGCTGGTCGAGAGTGGCAATGCTTACTACGCATTCGACACTCCCGAGGAGCTGGACGCAATCCGCAAGGAGGCTGAGGAGAAGGGCGAAACCTTCGCCTATAACTATGCTGTGCGCGAGCGTTTGGCGACCTCGTTGCGTCTGTCGGCAGACGAGGTGCGCGAGCGTATCGAGCGTGGCGATCAGTGGGTTATTCGTTTCCGTATGCCTGAGAATGAGAATGTTGAGATGCACGATTTGATTCGTGGCGACGTGAAGATGAACACCTCGACGCTCGATGATAAGGTGCTCTATAAGTCGGCTGACCGTCTGCCGACATACCACTTGGCAAACATCGTCGATGACCACCTGATGGAGATCTCGCACGTGATTCGTGGTGAGGAGTGGTTGCCTTCGTTGCCGTTGCACTATCTGCTCTACCGTGCGTTTGGTTGGACCGATACACAACCCGAATTTGCACATCTGCCTCTGCTGCTGAAACCTACGGGTCAAGGCAAACTCTCGAAGCGCGATGGTGATAAGATGGGCTTCCCCGTGTTCCCGCTCTTCTGGACGTCGCCTACGGGCGAAACCGCACGCGGCTACCGCGAAGATGGTTACTTCCCTGAGGCTGTTGTCAATCTGCTGGCACTGCTGGGCTGGAACCCCGGTACCGAGCAGGAGATCTTCTCGATGCAGGAGTTGATTGATCAGTTCTCGCTCGATCGCGTGAGCAAGTCGGGCGCACGTTTCCAGCCCGATAAGGCACGTTGGTTCAACTCGCAGTATATGCACGAGCGCGACAATGCGGAGTTGGCTGAGGCATACCTGCCCTTGTTGGCTGAGAAGGGCGTTGAGGCTGACCGTGAGCGAGTTGAGTATATCGTAGGCTTGGTTAAGGATCGCGCTACGTTCGTGAGCGATATGTGGGATCTGACCTCATATTTCTTCGTGGCTCCGACCGAGTACGACGCAAAATCGGTACGCAAGTATTGGAAGGGCGAGGTGCCCGCACGTCTGGCTGAGTTGCGCGATGAGTTGGCTCAGTTGGAGGATTTCTCGGTTGAGGGCACCGATGTATTTGTTCACGAGTGGAACGAGCGCAAGGAGTATGTTATTGGTCAGACGATGAACTCGTTGCGATTGGCAGTCGTGGGCGCTTGCAAGGGCCCGTCGATGTTTGAGATTCTCTACGTGGCTGGTCGTGAGGAGGTTGTATGTCGTATCGACGCTGCTCTCGCCGCTATCCCCACTCCTGAGGAGTAACGGAGAATTCAAAATTCAAGATTCAAAATTCAAAATTATAGCCGCACTTCGAAAGGTGCGGCTATTTTTTTGTTTATTAGGGCTCATCATTGGCGGGTGGGGGGCTCGGCTGAAAGCCGACCCGCCAATGATGACGCGCCCCGCGGGGCGCGCTTATTTAAATACTTTTTATCGTCTGTTGTAGCAATTCGAGGAACTGCGCAGCGTGCCCACCGTCCATCTGCACGTGGTGGAATTGAAACGATATGGGCAGTGTTGTTTTGAACCACCCTTTGCGGTATCGTCCCCACATCACCATCGGGTTGCAAAATTTGTCGGTGTATTGGTTGGTAATGGAGTCGATCTCGGTGGCTGTCATAGCCGATGTGCCGACGATCATATACTCCTCGTTGAAAATGCTTTTGCACGTAGTTATCACCTCGTTTGTCAGAGCAACGTATGATGAGTTAAACTGATCTAAATCATCAACGAATGGGATATCGCACGAGTTGATACCGCCTTTGATGTTGTTCACAATGACGTTCACCGCCAAACTATCATAGCGGAACAGCTTTCCGCCCTCAGGCAGTGTGTAAAACTCTTCGATTTGGCTTGCTGCCTTACCTATGCACCAGCATAGTAGCATATTTAACTTGTAGCCTTTTCGTTGGGCGATATTTCGAGCACGGCTGATGTCGAACGTCTTGGTGATGGTTACCATCGGCATAGGCGAACTGATCCAAAGGTTGAATGCCTGTTCGCGATTGCTCTCTTGGGGTGTGATTTCGTGTTTCATATTTTTTGTGTGAATATATTGATAACCAAAGAGGCAGACCATTGTTCATTAAGTCCGCCTCTTCGATAAGTTATGCAGTCGGGTTATCCTATCTCAGGAACAGCAGTTCGCGGTATTTGGGTAGTGTCCACATCTGGTCGTCGATAACCATTTCGAGGCGGTCGATACAGAGGCGAATCTCCTCCAAGTAGTCGGCTACGGTATCGTGGTAGGCGATCGCTTTGGCACGCTCCTCGGTGATGCGGTTGGCAACCTTGCGGGCCTCGATCATCTCATTGACCATACGTTGAATGTCGGTCGTGAGAGTTGAGATCTCCTTGATCAGTGCGATGTCCTGCGTAGCATCGAGGTTGAGCAACGACATCTTGTAAACCTTGTCAAGCAACATTGCCTCGTATTTCGATGCGATCGGAACAATTTGATTAAGAGCTAAATCGCCCATCACACGCGCCTCGATCTGAATCTTCTTGGTGTACATATCCCAACTTACGTCGGTGCGAGCTTTCAGCTCAACACCATTCAGTACGCCCGTCGAGGCAAACATCTGCTTGGTGGTGTCCGTGAGCATACGGTCGAAAATCAGCGGTACCGAAGTCTCGCAGTCCAGACCGCGACGCTCTGCCTCCTCTTTCCACTCGTCCGAAGTCGGAGGCCAAGCGGTCTTA
>JAZOMS010000135.1:0-1586 GCA_045654145.1 Alistipes sp.
TGAGGAGTTCGATTTCGACTACCGTTTGGGGGTAATCAAGCGCTTCAATCGTGAGCGTGTGATGAAGGCGCAGTGCGAGCCGTTGCGTGGTCAGAATGCTAAGCAACTGTTCGATCGCTTGCATTCGCAGATCAAGCGCGAGGTGGCTCTGCCCGAAGGGTATAGGATGCGTGTCTTCGGCGAGCAGGAGTCGCAGGCAGAGTCGAACGAGGCATTGATGGCAAATATGCCACTTGCTATGTTGTTGATATTCTTTATATTGCTATTGTTATTTGGCGATTTCCGACGACCGATAGTGATTCTGTTGATGTTGCCATTGATCTTTGTCGGAGTGGTTGCAGGGTTGCTCATTACGGGGCGAATGTTCGACTTTTTTGCGCTACTCGGGTTGCTCGGCTTGGTGGGGATGAATATCAAGAATGCAGTCGTGCTTGTCGATCAGATTGATGTCGAAATGCGCTCAGGAGCAGATGCTTATCAGGCTCTGGTGCGAGCCACCCGATCGAGAGTTGTGCCCGTTGTGCTGGCGTCGGCGACGACCATTCTCGGAATGTTGCCGTTGCTCTTTGATGCGATGTTTGGCGGTATGGCGGCTACGATTATGGGTGGTCTGCTGATGGCTACGTTGCTGACGGTTTTCTTTCTGCCGGTCTGTTATTCGCTCTTTTTCAATATTCGAAAATTATGAGAAAGATATTGCTTATATTGTTGATTCATTGCTCAGTTACCTCGCAAGCGCAGAGGCAACTGTCGATCGAGGAGTATCGTCGTGCGGTGGTCGATTATAGCCATAAACTACGTATCGCACACGCAGTAACGCTGGCGGCTGAGCAGCAGGCTGCGCTGAGCCATACGGGGTTGTTGCCTCGCCTTGATGCTTCGGGTCGTTTCGAGGTTGCTCTGCGTCAGCACGAGGGGATTCAGCCCTTCTCGTTTGCGGTGCAGCCACTTGTGGTTCAGACAATCTATGCAGGTGGGACACGACGAGTAGCCTATGAACGTGATCGAGTCGGAGCTGATGTGGCTCTGTGCGATGAACTCTTTGCGCAGTATGAGGTTGTCTATGCGGCAGATGATGCCTATTGGAATTTGGCGGCGGCGCGTGATCGACTGCGTATCACTGAGCAGTATGTGGCGATTATTCGCTCGCTCAAAAGGGTGGTCGATGCTCGTTTCGAGAGTGGCTACATCTCTCGGAGCGATGTGTTGATGACCGATACACGGTTGAGTGAGGCAGAGTATGGATTGGTGGCAGCGGAGCAGTCCTATCAGGTTGCCCTTCACAACTTTAACGTGCTGATGGGCGTCGAGCAAGCGTCAGGTAATGTGCCTGCCGATAGTGTGATGATGGAGGTCAAGATTCCCGTGCGGATGGTGCTTGATGAGATCCTCGATCGTCGGAGCGACTATCTGGCGTCGATGTTGCGTGTAGATCAGTCGCTGCTCGGTGTAAAGTTGGCACGTTCGGCCTATCTTCCACAACTTTCGGCTGGTGTCGGTGGCGTGTGGCAGACACGCTCTCCCAACACCAAATGGCACACCACGATCGATGGTTCGGTAAGCCTTTCGGTAGATGTGCCAATACT
>JAZOMS010000136.1:0-5720 GCA_045654145.1 Alistipes sp.
GTGCCGCAACGGACCTCTACGAATGAGTTTCGTCCGAAGCGCGAGTGCGAGTTGATCAATGTCTTCGTCTGCCACTATGATGGGGTGATCGAACCATCAGATGAGTTGGATGGCGGTCGATTCTGGTCGCGGGCGGAGATCGAGTCCAATATGGGTCGAGGGGTCTTTACTCCCAATTTTGAGAGCGAGGCTGAGCGAATAGGATTACTCGAAATGTTGAAATAGATAGAGGTTATTAAAATTTTAATTAAGGAGTCATTCGTTGAGAGGCTCCTTAATTTGTATTGAGGGGGGGAGAGAAACCTCTTTATAAATAAGGTATGCGAAAAAGTGGATAGCCGTTTTTGTGAAAAATGTCTATTAGGGGGCTGTATTTGGGCTTAAAGTGTTGATCTAACGTGATTTGCTGCGCAAAATATCTTTTGTGAGTCAATGAGCAGTTGTGGCTAAAATGTGGAAATAGATAAAAAATATATAAAAAATACTCGGTTTTTTTGGTGGTTTGAATAAAAGTATTTAATTTTACAACACACTTTGTGGCATAAAAGGTTAAACCCGCAACCCTTTCTGTTATAAAGGCGCACACACAACAATTATTTTAACTACTAATTATTAAAAACAAATGGTCTTATGAAAAAATTGCTTACTATTTTGTTTTTAGGGCTGAGTTTATGTGCTTTCGGTCAGAAAGTAACGATTAAGGGAACAGTCGTAGGTGGTGCTACTGAGAGCCCCCTTCCGGGTGTACACGTAATCGAAAAAGGTACTACAAACGCAGTTGCAGCCGACGCAAATGGTGAATTTACTATGAACGTTCCGGTTGGCGCAGTGTTGGAGTTTACCTACATTGGCTATGTTCCTAAGGACGTAACCGTTACCAATGGCGGTTTGCTTCGCGTGGTGATGGTCGAAGACAGCGACGTTATTGAAGATGTCGTAGTTGTAGGTTATGGTGTTCAGAAGAAAAAGCTCTTCACCGGTGCAACCGTTCAGGTTAAGGGTGATGACATCGCTAAGATGAACACTGTCAATCCGCTTGGTGCATTGCAGAGCAAAACCCCTGGTGTGAACATCACATCGAATGGTGGTTTCCTCGATCAAGGTTTCAAGGTTAATATTCGTGGTATGGGTACTACCGGTACTTACGCACCGTTGTATGTTGTGGACGGTGTGCCCAACGGTAGCCTGTCAGCGCTGAATGCGTCGGATATCGAATCAATTGATGTCCTAAAAGACGCAGCCTCGGCAGCTATCTATGGTGCGCGTGCTGCCAATGGCGTCATTCTGATTACAACAAAGAAGGGTAAGGCGGGTACAGGCGAAGTAGCATACGATGGTTACTATGGCGTACAGAACCTTTATAAGATTCCGACTATTTTGACAGCTCAGGAGTATATGGACATTATGGACGAAGCTCGCGTAATGGACGGTTACACTCCTTGGAATTGGGAGACTTACATTCCTGCAAAGGATCTGGCAGCTATCCGCAGTGGCAGTTGGAAGGGTACCAACTGGCTCAAAGAGATGCAGAACAGCGATGCTCCCATTCAGAGCCATACTCTGAACTTCACGGGTGGTACCGAGCGTTCGACCTATTCGATCGGTTTGGGTTGGAATCAGCAGTTGGCAACCCTGGGTGTTCCGGGTGCAATGCCTTCGCTGACTCGATATAACCTGCGTATCAACTCGGATCACGTTGTTTTGAAGCGTGGTGATCTCGATGTTCTGAAAGTGGGTGAGACTCTGAATTATCGTTATTCGTATCAGAAGGGTTCGTTCTCGACCAGCGGTATCTATTGGAATCACCTCCACACCGCAATCGTAAAGAGCCCGTTGATGCACGTTTATGGTCCTAATGGTGAGTACTACGACTTCGAGGATCAGAAGAACGATGGCTACAACTGGGATATCTCGAACGGTTCGAACCGTAACCCGTTGGCTGACCTCGATTGGTCGGTTAACCAGAACCGTAGCAAGTCGCACTATTTGCAGACCAGCTTCTATGCTATCTTGCAGCCTATCAAGAATTTGACTTGGCGTACTCAGGTTGGTTATATGATGAGTGGTTCGAGCTATCGTTCGTTCTCGCCGACTCACGATAAGTTGACCGAGACCGACGGTGGTGAGATCAACTCGGTAACTCAGTCGCTGTCGCTGTCGAACCGTTGGAGCTGGGACAATACCTTGAACTATAAGTTTACTGTATGTCAGGATCACGCATTCGACGTAATGTTGGGTCAGTCAGTTGAGCGTTGGGGTTATGGTGAGTCGGTGTCGGCTACCAACCACGAGTTGAGCTTCGGCGACTTGGAGCACGCTTATCTGTCGAACGCTACTCGTAACCCCGTAACCAGCCAGCCTACCGGTACTCCGGCAAGCGAGGGTGCTATCGCATCGTTCTTCGGTCGTATCAACTACGACTACGCTGAGAAGTATATGCTGACTGTGATTATGCGTGGTGATGGTTCGTCGGTATTCGCACCGGGCAACCGTTGGGGTTTCTTCCCCTCGGTATCGGCAGGTTGGGTTATCTCGAACGAGCCTTTCTTGAAGGATAATGAGAATGTAGATATGTTGAAGCTCCGCGCATCGTGGGGTCAGAATGGTAACTGCAACGTATCGGGTAACCAGCACATTGCAACCATTACCTCGAATCAGGGTTATGGTGGTTATACCTTCGGTGATGTTATGGACGCTGTATCGACTGGTTCGTATGCTTACAAGGTGCTGAACCCCAACTTGAAGTGGGAGACCTCGGAGCAGTTGAATATCGGTATGGATGCTGCATTCTTCGACAACCGATTCAAGGTTGAGTTGGATTGGTACCGCAAGGTAACTAAGGACTGGTTGGTAACTGCTCCCGTATTGATGTCGTGGGGTGCAAATGCTCCTTCGATCAATGGTGGTGCAGTTCGCAATACCGGTGCTGAGTTGGGTCTGCATTGGAATGACAATGTGAACAAGGATTTCTACTATGGCGTAGATTTCAACGTAGCATATAATAACAATAAGGTAACCTCGATCGAGAACTCGGAGGGTATCATCCACGGTCCCAGCAGCGTATTCTGGGAGGGTTCGGACGAGTGCTTCCGCGCAGCTGTTGGCGAGCCTATCGGTTTCTTCTATGGTTACATTAGCGACGGTATCTTCCAGAACCAGAAGCAGATCGACGAATTTGAAGGTCCGCTGCTGAATGGTGCTAAAACTGCTCCGGGTGATGTTATCTGGCGTGATGTTGACGGTAATGGCACTATCGATGCTGGCGACCGCACCAAGATCGGTAACCCGAACCCCGACTTCACTATGGGTCTTTCGTTCAACCTCGGTTGGAAGGGTCTGGATCTGGGTGTAACTACCTACGGTGCATTTGGCCACCAGATCTTGAAGTGCTACCGCGACTTCTCGTCGTCGCCTCTGAACAACTACACCACCGACATCTATGAGCGTTGGCACGGTGAGGGCACGTCGTACGAGTTCCCGCGTCTGTCGAGTGCTTCGAACACCAACTGGAACCGCATTTCGACTCTCTATATGGAGAATGGCGACTACTTGAAGATCAAGAACGTAACCTTGGGTTGCGACTTCAAGAAGTTCTTCCCCAAGATGCCGTTCGGTCAGTTGCGCGTTTACGTTACTGCACAGAACCTGTTTACCTTCACCGGTTACTCGGGTATGGATCCTGAGATCGGTTACGGTGATGAATACGGCTGGGCATCGGGTATCGACCTCGGTTACTATCCGAGCGCACGCACCTATATGGTCGGCTTGAACATTAAGTTTAACTAAGCTTAAAATCGACTGAATATTATGAAAAAGATATTTCTTATCTTATCGGCCGCATTGCTGATGGTTGGTTGCGAGGATTTCCTGAACACTCGTATCCTGACCGAGAAGACCAGCGAGAACTTCCCTCTGACTGAGGAGGAGGCCGATGAAGTTCTGACGGGTATCTATGCCCACCTGCTCTTCGAGTCGCCCGAGACCTCGTCGATGTACTACTTTGCACAGCTGGCTGGTGATGAGTGTCTTGGTGGTAACTTGTCGTATTCGGGTAACTGCGCTACCAACTTCTTGATGTACAAGGACAACCTGAATGGTTTATCGGGTCTGTGGGAGCGTTGCTACACTCTGATCAACCGCGCTAACCAGGCGTTGGCTACTATGGATAAGGTAACTGAGTGGACTCAGGAGTCGCGTGATCGCCATTTCGGTGAGGCTCATTTCCTGCGTGCAGTTGCTTACTACGAGTTGGTACAGATGTTCGGTCCCGTGCCCCTGCGCACCACTACCGACAACACCAACATTCCTCGTGCAGCGGTTGAGGAGGTTTACGCTTTGATCGCATCGGATCTGCGTCAAGCAATCGAGTTGTTGCCCAACGAGATCTATACCTACGGTTCGCCTATGGCTGGCCACGCTACCAAGTATGCTGCTGAGGCTATGATGGCTCGCGTATGGTTCTTCTACACCGCCCGTTATGCTCAGGAGTCTCTGCCCGAGGTTACTAAGGCTGAGGTGATCGAGTGGATCGACGATTGCGTAACTAACTCGGGTCACGATCTGGTTCCCGATCAGCGTAATCTGTGGGCTTATTCGAACAGCTACACCAACGATAATGATCAGGATTTGCGTTACAACTACGTAGTTAATAACGAGTTGAATTGGGTTGGTAACAGCTCGATCGAGACACTGTTTGCTAACAAGCACAACTTGAAGTCGAACTGGACTTACACTTGGTGGTCGAATACCCACGCACAGTTCTGCTCGCCTTCGGCTGACAACTACGATAAGAATCAGAGCTATCCTTTCGGTACTGGTTGGGGTGCAGGTCCCGTATCGCCCGCATTCGTTGAGGATTGGCAGCAGTGGGCTTCGACTCAGGAGTATCTGGAAGGTTACGACACTGACCCGCGTTTGGTAGGTTCGGTATGGTCGTACAATGCTTACGATCCCAACGATCCTTCGAAGATGTTGTTGGAGCGCAAGCTCGACGAGAATGAGCCCGATTACACCGTATCGTATCGTTACTTCGAGCAGACCGGTTACTTCCAGAAGAAGTATATCAACATCAATAGCTACAACGCTGAGAAGGGTGGTGTGTATGCATTTGGTTTGCAGGCGTATCCCGGTATCTCGACTCAGACTTCGCAGCAGTTGATTCAGATTCAGGATCTGATCCACATTCGTTTCGCAGACGTACTGCTGATGCAGTCGGAGTTGACCGGCAAAGCAGATGGTTTGAACCGCGTACGTGAGCGTTCGGGCTTGGCTCCCGTAGCCTACTCGCTCGAAGCAATCAAGAACGAGCGCCGTTACGAGTTGGCATTCGAGTCGATTCGTTATTGGGACTTGCTCCGTTGGTCGGGTCCGTCGCTTGACGAGGCAGGTGATGCTCTGAACAAGCAGAACGGTTTCGATCTGATCAATGCAGCTGAGGTTGTTCCGATGGTTAAATTCGACTACAAGGCTCGTTTGAAGGCAACTCAGGGTTACTGGCCTATTCCTCAGACCGAGATCGACCTGTCGGACGGCGTATTGGAGCAGAATCCCGGTTGGGAGCCGACTGCAATGTTCGTAGACTGGGGTAAAATGTAACAAGTCGAACCGTTAAAACGAAAACGATTATGAAACGAACAATAAAATTCGGATTTGTAATGTGTGCGGTTGCTATGCTCGGTTGGGCATGTACTCCCATCGAGGACCAGGAACTGCGCGACAAA
>JAZOMS010000137.1:0-4161 GCA_045654145.1 Alistipes sp.
CGCCATTGCCACAGAAGACCAGCAGATGGTCAGCCACCTTATCGACAAAATAGCGGTCGTGCGACACCACAATCACGCAACCGCGGAACGCGCGAAGGTACTCCTCCAACACGTTGAGAGTCATAATATCGAGGTCGTTGGTCGGCTCGTCGAGCACCAAAAAGTTGGGGTTGCGCATTAGTACGGTGCAGAGGTAAAGGCGTTTACGCTCGCCGCCACTCAGCTTTGCAACGTAGTTGTATTGTTGTTCGGGTAGGAACAGGAAGTGGTGCAGAAACTGCGACGCGCTCAGTCGGCGACCATCGCCCAGATCAACCTCGCGGGCGATGTCGTGAGCGATGTCGATCACACGTTTCGAGGGGTCGAACTCCAATCCCTGCTGGCTGTAATAGCCGAATCGAACGCTCTCGCCCACCTCGATTGAGCCGCTGTCGGGCTGCTCCAAGCCCATCAAAAGGCGCAGGAAGGTACTCTTGCCGCACCCATTGTCGCCCACGATGCAGAGTTTCTCGTAACGCGCGAAGTTGTAGTTGAAGCGGTCGAGGATACGTTTTGCGCCATAGCTCTTGCAGACATCTTTGGCCTCGAAGATCTTGGTACCGATGCGTCCCGCCTGAACTTCCAGACGCACAGCACGTTGCGTGCGAGTGGTTTGCAGTCGGTCCTTCAAATCGTAGAAGGCGTCGATGCGGGCCTGCGCCTTTGTTGCGCGAGCTTGAGGCTGGCGGCGTATCCATTCCAACTCGTGGCGAAAACGGTTCTCGTCGCTCTCGCGCTGTGCCGCCGCAACGTCGATACGCTCCTGACGCTTAGCCAGATAGTACGAGTAGTTGCCACGATAGTGATAGAGGCGACGATCCTCTAATTCGAGGATGTCGCTACACACGCGGTCGAGAAAATAGCGGTCGTGCGTAACCATCAACAGCGCACTGCGAGATGTAGTTAGATACTCTTCGAGCCACTCGGTCATCTCGGTGTCGAGGTGGTTTGTAGGCTCGTCGAGAATAAGCAGATCGCACTCGCTGAGCAGCACGCCCGCCAGCGCAACACGCTTCAACTGACCGCCCGAGAGCGTACTAACACGCTGGTTAAAGTCGTCGATACGCAGACGCGAAAGTATTTGTTTTACACGTTGTTCGCGGTCCCAAAGCTGTCGCACGTCCATCTCTGCCATCGCCTCCTGCAAGCCCTCACCCGAGGGGTCGGTAATGGCGCGTTCGTAGGCGGTAATAACACGTGCGTCGTCGCGGTTTGCTCCCAAACACGCCTCCAAAACCGTCAGCGCGGGATCAAACGTGGGGTCTTGTTCGAGATATGCCACGCGCAGGTCACGACGCGGAGTGATCGAACCACTATCGGCCGTATCGCGTCCCGCAATCAGGTGGAGCAGAGTCGATTTGCCCGCACCATTTCGGGCGATCAGTGCAATGCGTTCGCCCTCGTTGATCGAGAACGAGATATTGTCGAACATCACCAGCTCGCCATAGCTCTTTGTGAGGTTCTCGACTTGGAGATAACAGACCATAGTTCAGCGAGTTAAAATTTACGTGGATAGCGGAAAATGATTGCCAGCACGGCGCACGCTCCCATAATCATCGGATAGTAGAGGTGGCTGATGATATTGAGAGGCGAGAGTGCTGTAAGTCCCGCAGCCATAAGTAGTTGTGCGCCGTAGGGAAGTACTCCCTGCGTCAGACACGAGAAGGTATCGAGCAGGCTGGCCGAGCGGCGGCGGTCGATGCCATAGCGATCGGCAATGTCGCGGGCGATGGTGCCCACCGAGAGGATCGCAATGGTGTTATTGGCGGTGCAGAGGTTGGCCATACAGACCAGTGCTGCGATCGAGCCCTCAGCCCCACGGCGACCGCTGATATGGCGTGTGAGTAGGTCGATCAGGTAGTCGATGCCGCCATTGACACGGATCAGTTCGAGCAGTCCGCCCGCCAGCATCGTGATGATGATAAGCTCGCCCATACCCGTGATGCCCTGCCCCATACAAGTACACCATTCGAGTGCGCCAAAGCTGTCGGTTGCAATGCCGATCGCACCTGCGGCAATGATGCCTAAGATTAAGACCTTCATTACGTTAACACCAGCAATGGCAGTTGCCAGCACCAGCAGGTAGGGGGCTATTTTGATGCCTTCGATATGTTCGGGCGTAGGAGCTTCGATGTCAGTTGCGGTGAAGAGATAGATACACAGGGTAATCAGAGCTGCGGGTGCGACGATACGCACATTGACGCGGAATTTGTCCCTCAGTTCACACTCCTGAGTGCGGGTTGCGGCGATCGTCGTGTCGGATATAAACGACAGATTATCACCGAAAAACGCACCTCCCACGACGATTGCTGTGAGCCACGCAGGATCGAGTGCGGTCTGTTCGGCAAGTCCCGCCGCAACGGGTACCAATGCCACCACCGTGCCCACCGATGTGCCCACCGAGATCGATACGAAGCAAGCTGCGATGAAGAGTCCAGCAGGCAACAACTTTGCTGGGAGCAGGTGCATAGTCAGAGCAACGGTTGCATCGACTGCTCCCATTGCGCGAGCCGACTCGGCAAATGCTCCGGCAAGGACGAAAATCCAGATCATCAGCATCACATTTTGGTTGGCTGCGCCTGCCGAGAAGTGTTCGATACGGCGGTTGAACGGCTCGTTGCGTGTGATGGCGATGGCATAGACCGAGGCGATCAGAAATGCAACCGAAATAGGCATTTTATAGAAATCGCCCGTCAGAAGCGATACGGCCAAGTAGCTGACCATAAATACAATGAGTGGAGTCAGGGCGAGCAGTCCTTTCAAACGTGATCTAATTGGAGTCATAGTAAATCGTTATGAATGAGGTTGCAAAAGTACGTTAAATTTTTCGTTTTCACGGCATTTGACCCTACCAAATCGCGCGCACGCGTGTTGTGTGCTTGCACGTTTGGGCAAAAATGGCTAACTTTGGGCTACGAAAACCAAACAACAGACGACTTATGCAACTCGATGTGAAGATAGCCGTTCCGACGCGCGACGGCGTTGTTGATGACCACTTTGGCCACTGTGCTTACTATATGATTTTTGCCATCGAGGCTGATGGCTCGCTCAGTTCGACGACGCTGCCTTCGCCCGAGGGTTGTGGCTGCAAGTCAAACATCGCCTCGGTTTTACAGGCTGAGGGTGTGCGAGTTATGCTTGCTGGCAATATGGGAGCAGGAGCTAAGAGTGTACTCGAACGCCACGGCATTAAGGTTATTCGCGGTCAGCAAGGCGAGGTTGAGCAGCTTGTGCGCGACTATCTGGCGGGGCAGGTGCGCGATTCGGGAGAGATCTGCGACCACCACGATTGCCACTAATAGGCTCGATTCGAAACGACGATTGGAGCTCCCCGAATTGTTCGGGTGGCTCTTGTTGTTTATTTGTGGGACGTTGGGCGAAGAATTTGGGGTGTTCTATTTGGTCATCAGAATATTATGCGTTACCTTTGTGGCTTAATCTTCGAATTAATGGTTCGTGTTTCGGGCACGGACGATACAATGTAAACACATATCGCTTATGATGTTGAAATTTTTACGACACACTCTGCTGATAGCCACTCTGTTGATTTTGGCGCTCGGAGCTAATGCTCAGGCAGTTCGGAAGGTGGTGGTGAGTGGAGTGGTAACGGCGGCTGACGACGGACAACCGTTGTTAGGTGCGACCGTTATAACCCAATCAATGGCAGGTGTAACGACCGCAATCGACGGCTCGTACACCATTGAGGCAGAGGCGGGTAGCGTGCTGACGTTCCAATATGTTGGCTACGTGGCTACGACGTGGAATGTTCCGACGGATGCTGAGTCGGCTACGTGTAACATCGCCTTGCAACCTGATGCACAGGTGGTTGATGACGTAGTGGTGATCGCCTACGGTACACGAAAGAAGGGTACGGTAACGGGTTCGGTTGCGACTGTTAAGTCGGCCAAGATCGAAAAGACCCCTACGGCTGCTTTCGACCAAGCATTGCAGGGTCAGGTGGCGGGTCTTACGGTGTTGTCGAACACGGGTGAGCCGAGTGCGTCGGCGGTGATGACCATTCGTGGTACGAACTCGATCAACTCGGGTACAGCGCCACTCTATATCCTTGATGGTGTGCCTATTGCAGCGTCGGACTTCAATACGATCAACCCCGCTGACATC
>JAZOMS010000138.1:0-7038 GCA_045654145.1 Alistipes sp.
CCCCAAACCGACCCGAGAGCGGAAGACGAGGCTCAAACTCGCGACCCTTAGCTTGGAAGGCTAATGCTCTATCAACTGAGCTACTTCCGCAATTGTCGAATCCGTGGATTCGCTGTTTTGGTCGTTATTAAGCCCACAAAATCCGATTGACGGCACAACCCGACAACCGGAATGTCTTTACGACCGGTTTTCTAACCCGAAAATCCAATTCGCAGTAGCGAACCGGATTCGGATTGAGTGGGAGAAGATGGATTCGAACCACCGAAGACGTACGTCAGCAGATTTACAGTCTGCCCCATTTGGCCACTCTGGTATTCTCCCAATATGTGTTAGTCGCTTTTGCAACCATTGTCCCGTTGGATTCAAATCCGCGGGGCTCAATTTGAGCCGATGGAGGGATTCGAACCCCCGACCAGCTGATTACAAATCAGCTGCTCTGGCCAACTGAGCTACATCGGCAGAGCTCGTTTCGGGTTGCAAAAGTAGGAACAATTTTTTAATCCACCAAATTTTTGGCAATATTTTTTTGTTCCGCGACTAAATCTTCTCAAAGAACTACATTTCACTCGATAATGAGCGAAATCGGGCACAAAGGTAGAATAGTTTTGCAAATAAAAAAACACATTGAGCGTTTTTTTGCATTTTTTAGTGAAATTTTCTTGTTACGACCTACTACTTAGCCGTTTTAGAGCAATTTCGCTATTTCGAGCTCTTCGTTAAAAATCTTTGACAGTGATCGAAAAAATTACACTTTTTATGGATCATCGAGGAGAAGGCCTCGTCATTTTAGCCTCATAGCACCCCTACCACACCGCAAGTTTGGAGTACACGGCAAGGCAGAGAGTGTAGCTACCTATTACATTTATAGCGACCATCTGGCGCATTATGCGGTGCGGAATTTGCACGCTCACAATCGAATTTCAAAACCGAACGATATGAAACGCTACATTCTGGTCCACCTGATTGCTCTTGCCGCGATGGCTACGGCGTGGGCATTTGTGGGCGGTGGCGAGCAGCAAAGGGGGCATTCCAAAGTGCGATCGCTGACTCTGATTTTCTTGGGCGACACTCTCACGCCCCAGCTCCCCTCGGTGATGTTCGAGCACCACGCAGCGAGCGATACCGAGAGTTACAACACTCTGCACGACAAACTATTGCGATCGAACTACGCCCCACTGATCGCCTATCTTGACCGTTACTGCACCTCGCATCGGGCGTGTGATTGGTGTCGATATATGCTTGTACGGGCAGTGAGCGAGGCGACCCTGCCCGACACGCAGAGCAACCAGCGGATCGCCTTGCAGATATTTATGCTCGAACGTATGGGGTTCGATGCCCGCGCGGCACTCCAAGGGAAACGGCTGGTAATGCTACTGCCATTCGATGGCACGATCTACGAGCGAGGTTACATAACCATCGACAAACAACGTTTCTACATCTTCGAATATGGCTCGACACCAGATGGTTACTATCCGATAGCGGCCACCAATGACTTGAAACGTCGCCCCCTATCGATCGAGATCGGAGCAGGTATTGATTCGCCTCATACGACCTCGATCACTCTCCCGTTGTGGAGCAAATATCTCGGGCAGTCGGTCGCTATTCCCATTTCGAGCGCACGAATCGAGCTGATGCGTCAATTCCCAACAACCGAGAAGGCCCCTTTTCACCGAGCCGAGATCCCCGCAGCGATCAGCAATGCGATCCTGCCACTGCTCGCTCAGCAGACTGCCACGATGTCGCAGCTCGACGCCGCAGAGTTTCTACTCGGATTGGTGCAACGAGGTTTCGAATTTACAAGCGACAGCGACCTATTCGGACGCCACAAACAGATGACCATCGAAGAGTCGCTCTTCTACGGTCGGAACAATTGCAAGGATCGTACGCTCATCTACTCGTGGCTGGTCGAAGAATTACTCGGATTGCGGACTGTTTTGGTTGATTATCAAGTTGATCCGGACATCGAGACAGTGGGGCACGTAGCGTGTGGGGTGGCGTTCACTTACGAAGTTGCAGGCACATTCATCACCCACGAAGGCAACCGTTACACCATTTGCGACCCCTCATATATTGATGCCCCCGTCGGTTGTCCGATGCCGCGCTACGCCAGATGGCCAATGGCAGTCTGGGATATATAACCCCACTTACAATTCACAACTCGGGCTTCCCTCAGACACCGCCACTCAAAACATTCCACATATCGCTCACCCCATAACCTCAAAAAAAATAAGGGTGCCTCCCAGCAGGAAGCACCCTCAATCGGTAATTATGTGTAAAATTACATCTTCTTACCTACGTTGGTCTTGGTTGCAGCAACCTTTGCACCAGTATTCTTAGCAGCCTTTGCAGTAGCGGGCTTAGCCTTGGGAGCCTTCACAACGGTAGCATCCTCTACGGCATCGGTCTTCTTAGCTGCGGGCTTGCGCGAACGGCGAGTCTTAGGCTTAGCCTCGGTTGATACTACGCCAGTGGTGTAAGCCTCGTTGAAATCAACGAACTCGATGATGCACATATCAGCAGCATCACCCAAACGGAAACCGGTCTTCAAAATACGGGTGTAACCGCCCGGACGATCAGCGATCTTGGGGGCGATAGTACGGAACAACTCCGTAACTGCCTCTTTCTGCTTCAAGTAGCTGAATACTACACGACGCGAGTGAGTGGTATCCTCCTTTGCGCGAGTTACCAGAGGCTCAACGAACTGACGCAGTGCCTTAGCCTTTGCAACAGTTGTCTCGATACGCTTGTGCAGAATCAGCGACGATGCCATATTCGACATCAAGGCCTTACGGTGGCTGCTCTGTCTGCCAAGGTGATTGAAATTCTTATTGTGTCTCATTTAATTATTCTTTATCAAGTTTGTAGATAGATACGTCCATTCCGAAGTGGAGATTGAGCGATGCCAGCAGGTCGTCCAACTCAGTCAGCGACTTCTTACCGAAATTACGGAATTTGAGCAGATCGTTGCGGTTGTAACGAACCAAATCACCTACGGTATCAACCTCAGCCGCCTTCAAGCAGTTCAGAGCGCGAACGCTCAGATCCAGATCAAGCAACTTGGTCTTCAAGAGTTGACGCATATGCAGTACATCCTCGTCGAACTCCTCGGCGCCACCGTTCTCCTCCATATTGAGGGTGATCTTCTCGTCCGAGAACAGCATAAAGTGCTGAATCAGAATCTTTGCTGCCTCTTTCAGAGCATCTTTCGGGTGGATCGAACCGTCGGTTGTAATCTCCAAATTCAGTTTCTCGTAGTCAGTCTTCTGCTCGACACGGTAGTTCTCGATAGAATACTTGACGTTTTTGATCGGTGTGTGGATCGAATCGATAGGCAACAGTCCGAACTCGGCGTCCTCAGGACGGTTCTCGTCGGCGGGAACATAACCGCGGCCTTTACCGATCGTCAGATCGATCTGCATCTTCGTTCCGGGCGACAGACGGCAGATCACCAGATCGGGATTCAACACTTTGAAGAACGAAAGGAAGTTCGAGATGTAACCTGCCGTGAGCTCGGTTACGCCTGCTACGTTGATCGACACCTTCTCGAAGTCGGTGTTATCGACCGTACGAACAAAACGTACCTGCTTCAATTTCAGTATTACATCAATCATTCCCTCCATCACACCGGGGATAGCGGCAAACTCGTGATCGACACCGGCTACCTTTACGGTCGTGATTGCGTAACCCTCCAACGACGAGAGCAGAATACGACGCAAAGCGTTACCGATGGTCATACCGAATCCGGGCTCCAACGGACGGAATTCGAACTTTCCGAAGTTAGAGGTAGATTCGAGCATAATCACCTTTTCAGGCTTTTGGAATGCTAATATTGCCATAAGTTTTTCGGTTATTTAGTTACTATTTCGAGTACAGATCGACGATCAGCTGCTCCTTGATGTTCTCAGGGATATCCTCACGCTCGGGCTTCTGAAGGAACTTACCCGACATCGATGCGTCATCCCACTCCAACCAAGAGTAGCGGCTCTTGCGACCACCTGCCAAAGAGTCGGTGATTACCTCCAAACTCTTCGACTTCTCTCGAACAGCAACTACATCACCTGCACGCAGGCTGTACGAAGGAATGTTCACCACGTTACCGTTTACACAGATGTGACGGTGGCTCACCAGCTGACGTGCTGCTGCACGGGTGGGAGCGATACCCAGACGGTAAACTACGTTGTCGAGGCGGCACTCCAACAGTTTCAGAAGGTTCTCACCGGTGATACCCTCCAAACGTGCTGCGTTCTGGTAGGTACGTACGAACTGCTTCTCCAATACGCCATAGGTGCACTTTGCCTTCTGCTTTTCGCTCAGCTGAATACCGTACTCCGAGGTCTTCTTACGCTTGCGAGCAAGACCGTGCTGTCCGGGAGGATAGTTCTTCTTTTCAAGGACTCTATCCGTTCCGTAAATAGCTTCGCCAAATTTACGGGCGATTTTGCTTTTAGGGCCAATATATCTTGCCATTGTTTTTTACTTTTTACTTTCGTTGATTTTTGTCTGTTGTTTGGTTTATGCTTTTCGCTTAATTCGTGTGCGTACTCAATGATTAGACGCGACGACGGTTGGGCGGGCGGCAGCCGTTGTGCGGCAGCGGAGTAACGTCGATGATCTCCATTACCTCGATACCTGCGCCGTGGATAGTACGGATAGCCGACTCACGACCTGCACCGGGACCCTTTACATAAACCTTAACTTTACGCAGACCCAAGTCATAAGCAACCTTTGCGCAATCCGCAGCGGCTGTCTGAGCTGCATAGGGAGTATTTTTCTTCGAACCGCGGAAACCCATCTTACCTGCCGACGACCAGCTGATTACTTCGCCTACTTCGTTGGTGAGGGTTACAATCACGTTATTGAAAGTCGAGTGAACGTAAGCTGCGCCCAGTGCGCCAACCTTAACGACCTTCTTCTTAACTGTTCCAGTCTTTTTTGCCATAACTCTCTAAAATTACTTAGTTGCCTTTTTCTTGTTAGCGACAGTCTTCTTCTTGCCCTTACGGGTACGTGCATTGTTCTTGGTGCTCTGACCGCGAACAGGCAGACCCAGACGATGACGGATACCACGGTAGCAACCGATGTCCATCAGTCGTTTGATGTTGAGCTGTACGATCGAGCGGCACTCGCCCTCGACCTTGATACCGCTTGTTGCGATGATGTTACGGATTGCACCGACCTGCTCGTCTGTCCAATCCTGTACTTTGAGGTCATAGCTAATGCCTGCCTCGTCGAGAATCTTGCGAGCAGTGCTGCGACCGATACCGTAGATATAGGTCAGACCGATCTCGCCTCTCTTATTTTTTGGTAAATCTACACCGACTATACGTGCCATAAATTTCTTTTTTCGTTTTTAATTGGTTGAAACATTACCCTTGGCGCATTTTGAACTTAGGATTCTTCTTGCAGATCACGTAGAGTTTGCCCTTACGCTTAACGATCTTGCAGTCCTCGCTTCTCTTTTTGATTGATGCCTTGACTTTCATTTTTCAGCAATCTTTGATTATTTGTACCTAAAGGATATACGACCCTTACTCAAATCGTATGGGGTCATTTCCACTTTTACTTTATCTCCCGGCAGGATTTTGATATAATGCTGTCGCATCTTGCCTGAGATGTGGGCGGTGATAACGTGGCCGTTATCCAACTCGACGCGAAACATTGCATTCGACAATGCCTCGATCACCGAGCCGTCCCTTTCAATAGCAGTCTGTTTTGCCATAGAGTCTTTTTACTTTTTAAGTGCTTGCTCGATTACGCTAAAATCGGTAAGTATGTCGGGGCCGTTCTTGGTTATAGCCACGGCAAACTCGAAGTGTGCCGATGGCTTGTGGTCGCGGGTGCGTACGGTCCAACCGTCGCGCTCGAATACGACCTGCTTAACGCCCAAGTTAATCATCGGTTCGATACAGATCACCATACCTGCTTTGAGCAGGGGGCCTCTGCCACGTGCGCCATAGTTGGGGACTTCGGGGTCTTCGTGCATTTTTCGACCGAGTCCGTGGCCAACCAATTCACGCACTACCGAGTAACCGGCTGTTTCGGCGCAGTACTGCACGGCTGCCGAGATGTCGCCTACGCGATTACCCGGACGAGCCTGCTCGGTACCCTTATAAAGAGCTTCTTTGGTTGTGTCCAGCAATTTTTGGACTTCGGGAGCGATTGCCCCCACCGCAAACGTATATGCGGAATCACCAACAAACCCCTTCATAAACGTACCGCAATCTACCGATACGATATCGCCCTCACGGAGGGCATAATCCGACGGAATACCGTGTACAACCTGCTCGTTGACCGAAACACAGAGTGTTGCGGGGTAGCCGTTGTACCCGAGGAAAGCAGGAACTGCTCCGTGAGAACGGATAAACTCCTCGGCAATGCGATCAAGTTCCTTTGTGGTAACACCTGGCGCGATGTGGCGACCCACCTCGGCCAATGTTGCACTCACAAGAAGGTTATTCTCGCGGAGCAGCTCTATCTCTTCCTCTGATTTAAGGTAAATCATCTTTCCCTTACTTCAAGAACTCTTTGTCTGAGAGTGATTAGTTGCGACCCTGAATTCGGCCGGTCTTCATCAGACCGTCGTAACGACGCATCAGCAACTGGCTCTCGATCTGCTTGAGAGTGTCGAGGATCACACCTACCATAATCAACAGCGAGGTACCGCCGTAGAAGTATGCGAACTCCTGATTGATGTTCAACAGCTTCATTGCCAAAGCGGGCATAATTGCCACCAAGGCCAAGAAGAACGAACCGGGGAGGGTGATTCTCGTCATAATGGTGTCGATATACTCAACGGTCTTCTTACCGGGCTTAACGCCAGGGATGAAGCCACCGTTGCGCTTCATATCTTCTGCCATCATTGCGGGGTTCACTACGATTGCAGTGTAGAAGTAGGTAAATGCGATAACCAGCACTGCAAAGGTGAAGTTGTACCAGAATCCTTGGTATGCGAATGCTGCTGCGAAACCCGGTGCGACCTTAACGAACAGCATCGGAATGAACATCAGCGCCTGAGCGAAGATGATAGGCATTACGTTT
>JAZOMS010000139.1:0-2737 GCA_045654145.1 Alistipes sp.
TGAGAACGCAGCAAAGGCAGCCGAGGATGTTCTCTCGTTCGAGATTAAGATGGCTGAGGCTTTCCGCTCGAATGTAGCGTTGCGCGAGGTGGCTGCCAACTACAACCCTATGAGCCGTGCCGACTTCGTGAAGCGTTACGACGCCATCGATTGGGATATCTACTTCAAGGCTATGGGCTTGGGTGAGTTCGAGCAGTTGATCGTAGGTCAGCCCGAGGTGTTGGACAAGGTGAACGAGATGATCAAGTCGGAGCCTATGGCCGACATCAAGCACTACCTTATGGCTAACTACCTCTCGGGTGCCGCTGGCTTCCTCAGCGACGATATCTATGCCGCTCACTTCGAGTTCTTCGGTCGCGTAATGTCGGGTCAGCAGGAGATGCGTCCCCGCTGGAAGCGCGCTATGGCTGTGCCTAACGGCTTGCTTGGCGAGGCTGTCGGTGAGATCTATGTTAAGAAGTACTTCCCCGAGAGCGACAAGCAGCGTATGACCGAGATGGTGAAGAACCTTCAGGTTGCTTTGGGTCAGCATATCGACGCTTTGGATTGGATGTCAGATGCTACAAAGGCTAAGGCTCACGAGAAGCTCGCATCGTTTACCGTTAAGATCGGCTATCCCGACAAGTGGAAGGACTACTCATCGCTGGAGATTGATCCTTCAGTATCATACTGGGAGAATATGAAGCGTGCTTCGGCTTGGTATACTGCCGACAACATCTCGAAGATGGGTCAGGAGGTAGACCGCGACGAGTGGTTTATGTCACCCCAGACCGTAAACGCTTACTACAACCCCACAACAAACGAGATCTGCTTCCCCGCAGCTATTCTTCAGCCTCCTTTCTATAATTCATCGGCCGACGACGCTGTTAACTATGGTGCTATCGGTGTGGTTATCGGCCACGAGATGACTCACGGCTTCGACGATCAGGGCCGTCACTTCGACAAGCATGGTAATATGAATAACTGGTGGACCGACGAGGATGCTGCTGCTTTCAAAGCAAAGACCGATGTATTGGTTGAGCAGTTCAACAAGGTAGAGATTCTGCCTGCAACCGAGGAGCGTGCTGCACTTATGGCCGATGGTCAGCTCCCATTGGGTGAGAATATCGGCGATCAGGGAGGTTTGCGCGTATCATATACAGCGTTGAAGAATTCGCAGAATGGCGTAGAGCCCGAGGCAATCGACGGCTTCACGGCTGACCAGCGTTTCTACCTCTCTTACGCTACTATCTGGGGTCAGAACATCCGCGACGAGGAGGCTGCACGCCTCACAAAGGGCGATGTTCACTCGTTGGGTAAGAACCGCGTAAATGTTACATTGCGTAACATCGACACCTTCCACAAGGCCTTCGGCATCACCGATGGCGCGATATATCTGCCCGAACAGGAGCGCATCATCATTTGGTAAGGACCCCAACAAATAAAACCTGCCTGACAATAAAAATGTCAGGCAGGTTTTTTATTATATTACAACCAAGGTCGTGTTAATTATTCACGCGGTAGGCGCGTTGGACGCCTTTGATTTTTGTGAGTGAATGGATCAGGGTGTCGACAACGGCTGAACTTGGTACTTCGACGCTTATCGTGCCGCGCACCATACCATCGCCTCGCGATGCGAAGTTGAACATTCTAATATTCAGCTTTAGTTCGCGCGTGATAATTTCCGTCACCTGATTTGCCAGGCCTGATGTATCGACCGCCACCACGGCAATCGTAGCGCGGAAAGCTCCGTCGGCATTGCTACGCCAACGTGCCTCCATTACGCGATAGGGATAATTCTCACGCAAACGGGCAGCATTAGGGCAGTCGGTGCGGTGGATTGTAATACCCGACGAGATTGTCACAAAACCGAAAATATCGTCGCCCTTGATCGGGTTACAGCACTTGGCCAACTTATACTCTATGTTGTTGATCTTCTCGTCGATAACCAGCGCATCCGAAGAACGTGAGGTCTGCTGAGCAGCCTCCATCTTGCTCTCCTCCTTGAGCTTCTCGGCCTCGGCAGCCGCAGCACGACGCTGATCATCTGCCTCGCCCGAAATCCAGCGTTGCAGGATATCCTTTATGGTGAGGAATTCGACCTTCTGCATTGCAATCATCGAGTAGAGCTCGCGGCCAGTACGCACCTTGAAGTGGCGGCAAAGGTAAGCCACCGCCTCGTCGATAGGTACCGTAATTTTCCAGTTTTTCAGCTTGCGCTCCAGCTCCTCACGGCCCATACGGGCAAACTTCATCTGCTCCTCGCGGATAAATGATTTGATGCGACCTCGGGCCTTTGATGTAACGCAGAAATTCAACCAATCGGCCTTTGGCGTCTGGTTCTTCTGTGTCATTACCTCCACAATATCGCCATTGCGCAACACCTCGCGGATGGGCACGGCGCGATTATTCACCTTACCACCCGTACAGGTCGAGCCGAGGTTGGTGTGGATATCGAACGCGAAGTCCAGCACCGTAGCTCCCTCGGGAAGTTTGCGGATATCGCCATTGGGTGTGAAGACAAAAATCTCACCCGTCGAAGGCTTCTCCTCGAAACGCTGAGTGAGTGAATGAGTGGTCTCCTCCAGAGCTTCACGCAGGCGCGAGAGCCACTGCTCCGAGGTCTGCGCACCCTGATTCACGCCCTTGTAACGCCAGTGTGCGGCGATACCGCGCTCGGCAACGGCATCCATACGCTCGGTGCGGATCTGAATCTCCACCCAGCGGCCCTCGCCAGCCGACACGGTTGTATGCAACG
>JAZOMS010000140.1:0-4391 GCA_045654145.1 Alistipes sp.
CCACCAGCTCGGTACGCCCACCTCGTCGCTGTTGGGATGGATTGAGTATCTTCGTACGCAGGAGGTCGATCAGACAGCGGTCGATGAGATGAACAAGGATCTGACGCACCTGATGAAGATTGTCGATCGATTCTCGAAGATCGGCTCCGAGACCGTTCTTGCAACAGCCACGATCAATGAGGTGGTGGGTGGTTGCGTGATGTACTTCCGCACACGTATTCCCCGCAACGTAACGCTCGACTACAACGGCTTGGCAACTGCTCCGGTGCAGGCTATGATCAACTCGGCGCTCTTTGAGTGGGTGGTCGAGAACCTGCTCAAAAATTCGCTCGATGCGCTACAAGGTCAGGGCTCGATCAACGTAACGATCTCGTCCAACTCTGAGAGCATCTTTGTCGATGTGCGCGACACGGGTAAGGGCATCGCACGCAGTAATTGGAAGAGGATCTTCGAGCCGGGCTTCACGACCAAGACGCGCGGTTGGGGCTTGGGACTCTCGCTCAGTCGCCGCATTATCGAGGAGTATCACAAGGGTCGCATCGCTGTGATCGACTCTGAGATCGGCAAGGGCACGACGATCCGCATAACTCTCAAACGAATTTTCGAATAGACGGTGATTCAATACGATACCATATATAATTATAATAACGCGCACGTGAGTAGCGATACAACGGATGGCATCGATCAGCTCTCGGTCTTAGGATTCGAGGCTCTGGGAAGGGCTCTGGTGCAGGTCGATAGCGTGATGTATCGCCAGCAACCGACCGACTCGATGGCTACGGCTGAGGCGGTGGCGATCTATGGCCAACTGACCGAGAGCGTGCCGGCACGTCTGCACGACCACTCAGCGACGAATACCCGCTTTACATCGACGGTGGCGTTCCAATCGAGCGTCATCCTGCTGCTGATCGCCTACGTTCTGTTGCTGTATCGCTACCGTAGCGACATCGGTCAGCTCTTTGCCAACCGCAAGGCTCTGGCCGAGGAGATTGACAACCCAAACCAAAGTGGCATCTATGGTCGTTTCTTCTCGACCACGGTGGGCGTGGGGTTGCTCTTGCTGGCGATTATGGTGGTCAAGGGGGCTGATCTCGCCCCAGCGGTTATGAGCGGTGTGGTCGCTCCGAGCTGGATCTACTCCGTGGCGGTGCCCTCGGTACTGGTGGCGACGCTTGGAGTCGTGGTGCTGCAAATCGCTCTGCTATGGGTAATTGGAGCGGTGGCAATGTGCGCGGATACGACCTCGACACTGCTGCATTTGCGCAAAATTTGCTTCTCGATCTTCACAATTTTGTGTACTCCGACGGTTTTGCTCTATGCTTTGAGCGAAATTAGTCGTTCAAATCTGTTTTTGTATATTATTGTCGCTGAGGTAGTTGCGATTTTATTGGTCTTTTTGTACGAAACTTTCGACTTGTTTGTATCGAAAAAAATTTCTGTTTTGCATTGGATTTTGTACCTTTGCACCGTCGAATTATTCCCTGTCAGTCTGATAGTTCTGACGGCAATGAGAGATTTTTAAATAGAGAAATGAGCATTAAGAAGATTCTTGTATCACAGCCCCAGCCGGCTATCATTGAAAAATCACCTTTCTTCGAAATCGTACGCAAGCATAAGGTCGAAATCGATTACAACCCCTTCAACCGCGTTCAAGGCGTGAGCCTCAAAGAGTTCAGGGGACAGCGCGTCGAGATCCTCACACACACCGCAGTGATCTTCACCAGCCGTACAACGGTCGATAGCTTCTTCCACATCTGCGAGGAGGCTCGTATCACCGTGCCCGAAACGATGAAGTATATCTGCCAAACCGAGGCCGTAGCACTCTATCTGCAAAAGTATATCGTCTATCGCAAGCGTAAGATATTCTTTGCCGACGGCTCGTTTACCAACTTCTTGGAGCTGATCATCAAGCACAAGGACGAGAAGTATATGCTCGCACTCAGCGAGCCCCATAAGCCCGAGCTGCCCGAGGCATTGGAGCGCCTGAAACTCAATGTCGATCAGGTGATCTTGGCTAAGACGGTGCAGACCGATGTGTCGAAACTGCCCCTGACAGAGTACGATCTGGTAGCACTCTACTCGCCCTCGGATGTAGCGGCATTCAAGAGTGCATACGAGGGTAAGGCGATGCCCCGTGTGGCAACATTTGGCGATGCTACGGCACGTGCCGCAGTGGCTGCCGATATCACCATCAATGTGATGGCCCCCACGCCCGCTGCTCCGTCGATGACCAAGGCAATAGATATCTATTTGGGTAAGTTGGCAGCAGGTGAGGAGGTTGCACCCGTTGAACTGGTCGATGATCAGAACAACGAGGAGTTTATCCGCACCCAGCAGGCTAAGCTGGCCAAGAAGACTCGCGTGCGCAAGAGCGCAACAGCTGTCGCTACTGTCAAAAAGGGCGCAACGACCAAGAAGAGCGTAGCAACCAAGACGACTAAGAGCACGACCACCAAGGTCGCAGCAACCAAGAAGACAACCACTACCAAGAGCACTGCCAAGAAGACCACCACGGCTAAGGCTGAGTAGGCAAGGCTCTGAGTTAGAGATATTTTTCACACGGGTCGGTGGTGGCATCTCCATCTCCGACCCTTTTTCAACAACCGACGATGTCTGATCAAACCCTCACCCGTGCCGAGCGATTGCGTTCGCTCAAAGTGATTCGCCGCCTCTTCGAGCAGGGGCGCGGTGGGTTCATCTATCCGTTCCGCTACATCTGGTTGGTGGACGAGGTTGAGGGCGCAACGGAGGAGGCGACTGAGGGCATAACTGCGAGTGCGATGGGGGGTGTCGAGGTGCTCTTCTCGGTCCCCAAGCGATTTCTGTAACGTGCCAACAAGCGCAACCTGGTGCGTCGTCGTGCCAAGGAGTCCTACCGTCTGAGTAAGGCTGGGCTGGTGGCTGCGACAGGCGACCGCAAGTTGCGTATTGCGCTGGTTTACAGCACTAAGAAGATCCACGAATATAAGACTATTAACAATGCCGTCGAGCGAATTCTGGGCGAAATCGTCAGCAATCTTTAAGCGCGTGTGTGCAGCACCATTGCTCTTGTTGGTGAGATTCTATCAGCGATGTATCTCGCCACTGACACCACCATCGTGTCGCTACACCCCGACCTGCTCGCAGTATGCCGTCGAGGCCCTGCGCAAGTATGGAGCGATCAAGGGGAGTTGGCTGACTATCAAGCGCCTAAGTCGTTGCCATCCGTGGGGTGGCAGTGGTTACGATCCTGTGCCGTAGAGGAGTCGATTCGACAACTGAGAGTATATGAAAATATCCGCGCCCCGAAGTGAGGAGCGCGGATATTTTTTTCGAGTTAGACCCAACCAAGAGGGGTGCTACTCGGCGGGGTTCTTCAAATATTTGTCGAGCCACGAGAAGAACTCACGATTCCAAGTGAGCGAGTTCTGCGGCTGGAACACCTGATGACCCTCGTTCTCGAATACAACCAGACGCGAATCCAGACCACGCAAGCGAGCAGCAGTGAACGCCTGCAAGCTCTGTGTGTAGGGGATACGGAAGTCGTACTCGCCCGTGAAGATCAGAATGGGCGAATCCCAACGGTCGATAAACTTGTGGGGCGAGTTAGCGTACGAGCGCATTGCCGTAGCGTTCGACTTGTCCCAATACGAACCGCCGTAATCGTTGTTGACGAACCACAGCTCCTCGGTCTCGCCATACATCGACTCGAAGTTGTAGATACCGCAGTGAGCGATGAATGCCTTGAAACGCTTCTCGTGGTTACCGGCGAGGAAGAAGGTCGAGTAGCCGCCATACGAAGCACCGACGCAACCCATACGATCGCGGTCGCACCACGGCTCGCGTGCCACGTCGTCAATTGCCGAGAGATAGTCGCGGATATTCTGACCGCTATAATCGCCCGAGATCTGATCCAGCCACTCCTGACCGAACGAGGGCAGACCGCGACGGTTGGGAGCAACCACAACGTAACCCTGAGCCGCCATCAGCTGGAAATTCCAGCGGTAGCTCCAAAATTGGCTTACGACGCTCTGAGGACCACCCTGACAGTAGAGCAGCGTAGGATATTTCTGTGCGGGGTCGAAGTTGGGAGGCAGGATCACCCAAACGAGCATCTGCTTGTTGTCGGTGGTCTTCACCCAACGCTTCTCGACGCGACCCATCGTAATGTTATCGTAGATGGGCTTGTTGACGTTCGAAAGCTGTGCGATAGTACCCTCAGCGTCAATGGTATAGAGCTCGGTAGCCGACGAGATGGTCGTGATCTCGGCAACCATCTTCTCGCCCACCTTGGTGAAGGTGTTGATGTCGTGGTCGCCCTCGGTCAGCACCTCGACCTCACCCGTAGCAACTGCCACGCGGCAGATTTGGTGGGGAGCCTCGATCGGTGCGATGAAGTAGATCGGCTCCTC
>JAZOMS010000141.1:0-6563 GCA_045654145.1 Alistipes sp.
CGGGCAGATGAGCGTGCCCTCGAAGTCGCGCGTAAAGAGTGTATTGTTACCACCGGCGAGCACGACCCACTCCTCGTTGGTCATCTTCTCGTCGGCAAAAATCTGCATAAGATCCTCGGTCTGGTCGAATTCGATCAGACGCTTGGCGCGGGCGGGAACGCCAAAAGAGTTACGTGCCGCCAGCTCGATGTTTTCGTAAATACGTACCATATCAAAGTACAAAGGTATGAAAAAAGGCACAAATCTCCTATCGAAAGTTGCGAGATTGAAAAATAAATCCTATATTTACGATGCCTAAATGTGTAAATAACGAAAATAACTAACAATAAAAACCTATTTAGACCAATGTTTACAGAAAAGGATTTGCAGCAGATTGCTGCACACGGTTTGACGCCCGAAGCTGTTGAGCATCAGATCGAAAACTTCCGTCGTGGATTCCCCTTCCTCAATGTCAAAGCCGCTGCGTCGCCTGACAATGGCGGTGTTAAGAAACTCTCTGAGGCTGAGGCTGCCGAGTATGCTGCAAAGTTCGATGCGGCACGTGGCTCGAAGCGCGTTGTGAAGTTCGTTCCCGCATCGGGTGCTGCAACACGTATGTTCAAGTCGCTGTTTGAGTTCGTCAATGAGGGCAAGCGCGGTGCTGATATCGACAAATTGATCGAGAATGTCGATAAGTTCGCCTTTGGCAAGAAACTCAGCGAGTTGCTATCTGCCGATGCAACTGATGAGCAGATCGTTGCAGCTATCATCAAGGAGGGTTTGGCTTACGGTTCGAAACCGAAGGGTCTGATCCTCTTCCACGGCTATGGCGAGGAGGCTCGCACGGCTATCGAGGAGCATCTGGTTGAGGGCGCACAATATGCCGCTTGCGATGGTAAGGTGGCAATTCATTTCACCGTTTCGCCCGAACATATGGAGGGCTTCCGCACGTTGCTCGATGGTGTTGTAGCAAAGTACGAGGAGCGTTATGGTGTGAAGTACGACATCTCGTTCTCGGTGCAGAAATCATCGACCGACACGGTTGCTGTCAATCCCGATAATACTCCGTTTCGCAACGACGACGGTTCGCTGCTGTTCCGTCCCGCAGGACACGGTGCGCTGATCGCAAACCTCGACGAGATCGTGGCTGATGTGATCTTTATCAAGAATATCGATAATGTAACCACCGATGCTCGTCGCGAGGCTACGGTGCTCTATAAGAAGGCTTTGGCTGGTCTGCTCGTGGAGGTTCAGGAGCGTGCATTTGCCGCTTTGAAGGAGCTGCGTGAGGGTGCTTCGGCAATGCGTACGGCTGAGATCGCACAGATGATCGAGGAGGAACTTTGCACCAAGTTGCCTGACGAGTGGACTCCCGAACTGCTTATCGAACTGCTCGATCGCCCGATCCGTGTCTGCGGTATGGTTCGCAACGATGGCGAGCCGGGTGGTGGTCCGTTCTGGGTTGAGGGTAAGCGTGGCGAGTGCGCTCTGCAAATCGCCGAGTCGAGCCAGATTTCGCCCGAGGACGCTCCGATGATGAGTTCGGCAACCCACTTCAATCCCGTTGATCTGGTGTGCGCTCCCGCACGCTACGACGGTACGAAGTTCGACCTGACGCAGTACACCGACCCCGCTACGGGTTTCATTTCGAGCAAGTCGAAGGATGGTCGCGAGCTACGTGCTCAGGAGCTTCCCGGTTTGTGGAATGGTGCGATGGCCGATTGGACCACGATCTTCGTAGATGTGCCTTTGGCAACATTCTCGCCTGTGAAGATTGTGAATGACCTGTTGCGTCCCGAGCATCAGTAATGTACAATTCATAAATTTGCAATTAGGCCGCGCTCCAAATAGCGCGGCTTTTTTTGTTTGAGATTCGTTGGTTGTAAAAATGCGATGGGGTGCGCTGTGTGTGCGTTTTGATCCGTTTTAGAGGGTGAAAATCACCCAAAATAGTGCTCGGAAAATTAAACTCGTGATTTTTTGCCCTGAAAGTGGTCAAAACCGAAATAAAACCACTCGAAAAATTGGCTCAATCGCAATAAGTTTTGTACCTTTGCGGTCTGTTTAGGTTAGATCGAAAGCATTCAGAAAATAACTAAAATAAAATATTTAATCGATTAAAAAATTATGGAAAACAAACTTCAAGAATTGACCCGCAAACTCTATGACGAGGGTTTGGAGAAGGGTCGCGCCGATGCTGACAAGCTGGTAGCAGATGCTAAGGCTGAGGCTGCACGTTTGGTTGCTGAGGCAAAGGCTGAGGCTGAGTCGATCGTTAAGGCTGCTGAGGCTAAGGCTGAGGATCTGCGCAAGAACTCGATGGCTGAGATTTCGTTGGCTGGCAAGCAGGCTGTGGCTAAGATCAAGGAGCAGGTTGCAGAGATGATCATCGCTAAATCGACTGTTGAGGGTGTGAAGGCTGCAAATCTCGACGCTGAGTTCGTTAAGAATATGCTCGTTGAGGTGGCTCACAATTGGAATGGCGCATCGAGTGAGAATGTATCGCTGGCAGCTCTGTTGCCCGAATCGAAGAAGGCTGAGTTCGATGCTGCGATTGAGAAGAGCGCAAAGGAGTTGCTCCCTGCCGGTGTTGAGGTTGGCTACTCGAAGAACGTGAAGAGCGGCTTCAAGGTTGGCGCTAAGAATGGTGGCTACTACATCAGTTTCTCGGACGAGGATTTCAATGCGCTGCTCGGCGAGTACCTGCGCGATAAGGTTGCTGCGTTGATCTTCGGTAAATAAACCGTCGGTATGTTTGATAAGAATTACTACTGTCTGGTAGCCAGCCTGCGCGAGTACACGCTCGAATCCGACAAGAAGGGTTTCGATGCGCGCGAGGTGATCGACGAGATCCGTCAGGAACTCTCGAAGCGCGATCGCCACTCGCTCGAATTGTTCTATGGCTACTACGACATCGAGAATATCATCGGCTTGAAGGCTGGTCGCTCGCGATTCAATGTGCTGGGTAACTTCTCGCGTGAGGAGTTGGAGCAGCAGCTTGCGCGTCCGACTGCACTGCCTGAGTATGTGGCTGAGATACTTCGTGCATACGCCGACCCCGAAAATGAGGAGGTGGTAGGTCGCATCGATGTGTCGCTGCCCATCGAGCACAATCTATATACAGCCTACTACAAGGCTTGCGCCGAGTCGGGTTGTCGTTACCTGAGTGCATGGGCTGAGTTCGACCGCACGTTGCGTAATGTCTGTGCAGCATACGCAGCGCGTCGTAGCGGAAAGGATGTGGCTGAGGTGGTTGTCGGTGGCGGAACCATTGCCGATGCATTGTCGCGTAGCTCGGCTTCAGATTTCGGTTTGAAGGGCGAGATTGACTACCTCGACGAGGTGATGTCGGCTGTGGCTGACGAGCAGAACCTCGTTGAGAAGGAGCGTAAGATCGACCGTATTCGTTGGTCGATGTCGGATGCGCTGGCTGAGAAGGATTACTTCAATATCAATACAATTCTCTCGTATCTGTCGAAACTGAATATCGTGCAGCGCTGGTTTGCTTTGGATGAGCGTGTGGGCCGTGCGATGTACGACGAGTTGATCGCCTCGCTGAGCGGTCGCGACGTAGTGAGCAAGGCGATGGAGAGCATTTAACACAGATTAAATAACAACAAAAAATAGAATAATGAAGACAACAGGGCGAGTATCGGGTATCATCTCGAACATCGTGATCGTGAAGGCTGACGGTGCAGTTGGTCAGAATGAGATCTGTCACGTATGGTGCGGTGAGACCCGAATGATGGCCGAGGTCATCAAAGTTGTAGGCGATGACGCCTACGTTCAGGTATTCGACAGTACGCGCGGTTTGAAGATCGGCGACAAGGTCGAGTTCGAGGGGCATATGTTGGAGGCAACGTTGGCTCCGGGTATTTTGTCGCGTAACTACGACGGTTTGCAGAACGACCTCGAAAAGATGAACGGTCTGTTCATCGAGCGCGGTTCGATCACCGATCCGATCGATTTCGATCGCAAGTGGGAATTCAAGCCGCTGGCAAAGGCTGGCGACAAGGTGTCTGCAGGTGCTTGGTTAGGCGAGGTTCAGGAGCAGTGGGTTGCTCACAAGATTATGGTTCCGTTCGTGATGACCGAGAACTACACCGTGAAGAGCGTTGTAGCAGCAGGTGAGTATAAGGTTACCGATGTGGTAGCAGTAGTTACTGATGCTGAGGGTAAGGATCACGAGATCACGATGGTGCAGAAGTGGCCCGTTAAGCAGGCTATCCGTGCTTACGCTGCTAAACCGCGTCCGTCGCGTGTGATGGAAACAGGTATCCGTTCGATCGATACGTTCAACCCCATCGCTGATGGTGGTACTGGCTTTATCCCCGGTCCCTTCGGTGCAGGTAAGACTGTGTTGCAGCACGCGCTGTCGAAGCAGGCTGAGGCTGATATTATCATTATGGTTGCGTGCGGTGAGCGTGCAAACGAGGTTGTGGAGATCTTCGCTGAGTTCCCCGAGTTGGAGGACCCCCGTACGGGTCACAAACTGATGGAGCGTACCACGATCATCTGCAACACTTCGAATATGCCCGTTGCGGCTCGTGAGGCGTCGGTTTACACCGGTATGACGCTGGCTGAGTACTATCGTGCAATGGGTTTGAAGGTGTTGCTGCTGGCAGACTCGACCTCGCGTTGGGCACAGGCACTGCGTGAGATGTCGAACCGTTTGGAGGAGTTGCCCGGTCAGGACGCATTCCCGATGGACTTGTCGGCCATCATCTCGAACTTCTATTCGCGTGCAGGTCTGGTTGAGTTGAACAATGGCGCAACGGGTTCGGTAACCTTCATCGGTACCGTATCGCCCGCAGGTGGTAACTTGAAGGAGCCTGTAACCGAATCGACCAAGAAGGCAGCACGTTGCTTCTACGCTCTGTCGCAGGGGCGTGCGGACTCGAAGCGTTATCCCGCAATCGACCCGCTGGATAGCTACTCGAAGTACTTGGAGTACCCCGAGGTAAGCGACTATCTGGACGAGCGTATCGGCAAGGGCTGGGTTGAGAAGGTCTACAAGGGTAAGACCATCGTTCAGCGCGGTAAGGAGGCATCGGAGCAGATCAACATTTTGGGTGATGACGGTGTGCCCGTTGAGTACCACGAGCGTTTCTGGAAGAGCGAGTTGATCGACTTCGTGATCTTGCAGCAGGACGCATTCGACTCGATCGACGCAAACTGCCCCATCGAGCGTCAAAAATATATGTACGAGAAGGTTTTGTCGGTTTGCGAGCACGATTTCGACTTTGTTGATTTCGACGAGTGTTCGAGCTACTTCAAGCAGCTGATCAACCTCTTCCGTCAGATGAACTATTCGGTTTACAAGAGCGAGCAGTACTACGCTTACGACAAGCAGGTTGATGAGTGGCTCGCAACGAAAATCAAATAATTTTGGAGTGAGAGACCTATGACAACAAGAGCATTTCAGAAAATATATACCAAAATCGACAACATTACCAAGGCGACCGTAACGCTGCGTGCTACGGGCGTAGGTAACGATGAGCTGGCTACCGTAGGCGGTAAGCTGGCGCAGGTCGTGAAGCTCAACGGCGAGAACGTTACGCTTCAAGTTTTCCAGGGTACCGAGGGTATCGCCACCAACTCGGAGGTGATTTTCCACGGTGAACCCCCCAAGTTGAAGGTTAGCGACGCTTTGGCGGGTCGTTTCTTCAACGCTTATGGCGAGCCTATCGAGGGCGGTGAGCAGATCGAGGGTGAGGCACGTGTGATCGGTGGTCCGACCGTGAATCCCTTCCGTCGTATCCAGCCCAGCGAGTTGATCGCAACGGGTATCGCAGGTATCGACCTTAACAATACCATCGTGTCGGGTCAGAAGATTCCCTTCTTTGCCGATCCCGACCAGCCCTATAACGCCGTAATGGCAAATGTGGCTCTGCGTGCTAAGGCAGACAAGATCATCTTGGGCGGTATGGGTATGACCAACGACGACTTCTTGTACTTCAAGCAGGTGTTCGAGAATGCAGGTGCGTTGGATCGTATCGTCAGCTTCGTGAATACGACTGAGAATCCTCCCGTAGAGCGTCTGCTGGTTCCCGATATGGCACTGACCGCTGCTGAGTACTTCGCAGTCGATAAGGGCGAGAAGGTGCTGGTGCTGCTGACCGATATGACCTTGTACGCCGATGCGTTGGCTATCGTGTCGAACCGTATGGACCAGATCCCCTCGAAGGACTCGATGCCCGGTTCGTTGTACTCGGACTTGGCAAAGATCTACGAGAAGGCTGTTCAGCTGCCTAATGGTGGTTCGATCACCATCATCGCCGTAACCACTCTGTCGGGTGGCGACATTACCCACGCTGTGCCCGATAATACGGGTTACATCACCGAGGGTCAGTTGTTCCTGCGTAACGATACCGATACGGGTAAGGTTATTATTGACCCGTTCCGTTCGCTGTCGCGTTTGAAGCAGCTGGTTATCGGTAAGAAGACCCGCGAGGATCACCCTCAGGTGATGAATGCCTGCGTGCGTCTGTATGCTGATGCAGCTAACGCTAAGACCAAGTTGGAGAACGGTTTCGACCTGTCGGACTACGATGAGCGTGCATTGAAGTTTGCTCACGACTACT
>JAZOMS010000142.1:0-1621 GCA_045654145.1 Alistipes sp.
GACCCCCCCCTTCTCACGGCGACCGTCCGACGACGAACCACCACCCGACTCAGGGTCGTAAGTACAACGCAACACAACGATCTCGCCATTCTCGTCCTTCACGACCTCCTCGCAACGAATCAAGTACGAATAGCGCAGACGGACGTCTTGACCCGGCGACAGACGATAGTACTTCTTAGGCGGCACCTCCATAAAGTCGTCGCGATCGATGTAAATCTCGCGCGAGAAGGGCACCTGACGAGTACCAGCAGCCTCGTCCTCGGGGTTATTGATGCAGGTGAAATACTCGGTCTTATCCTCAGGGTAGTTGGTGATCGTAACCTTCAAGGGTTTCAAAACTGCCATACGACGCTCGGCGGTCTTATTCAGATCCTCACGCACGCAGAACTCCATCAAGCTCAGGTCGATCACATTGTCGCGCTTAGCTACACCCACCTTCTCGGCAAAGGCACGCACCGCTGCGGGGGTATAACCCTTACGACGCAGAGCGCAGATAGTCGGCATACGGGGATCATCCCAACCCATCACGATACCACTCTGAACCAATTTCAACAACTTGCGCTTGCTCATCATCGTATAGGTCAGATTCAAGCGAGCAAACTCATACTGGTGGCTGGGGAAGATCTCCAACTTCTCGATAAACCAATCGTACAGCGGGCGATGAACATCGAACTCCAACGTACAGATCGAGTGAGTAATCTGCTCGATCGAGTCGCTCTGACCGTGCGCATAGTCATACATCGGGTAGATGCACCACTTATCGCCCGTGCGGTGATGATCGGCGTGGATAATGCGGTACATAATCGGGTCGCGGAACAACATATTGGGGTGCGCCATATCGATCTTAGCACGCAGCACTCGGCTACCATCCTCGAACTCGCCTGCACGCATACGCTCGAAAAGATCCAAGTTCTCCTCGACCGAACGATCACGCCACGGCGAGGGGGTACCCGGAACGGTTACCGTACCACGATTCTCGCGAATCTGCTCCTGAGTCTGGTCATCAACGTATGCCAAACCCTTCTTGATAAGCACTTTTGCCCACTCGTACAACTGCTCGAAATAGTCCGAAGCGTAGTACTCGCCAGCCCAATCGAAACCGAGCCACTTGATATCCTCCTTGATCGAATCAACATACTCGGTATCCTCCTTCACGGGGTTGGTATCATCGAAACGCAGGTTACACTTACCGCCATACTTCTTTGCCAAACCGAAGTTCAGGCAGATACTTTTAGCGTGGCCAATATGCAGATAACCGTTCGGCTCGGGCGGGAAACGAGTCTGAACTCGTGTGTTACCCTCGGCGATGGCACCGGTTATGATCTCTTCGAGAAAATTGAGCGACTTCTGAGCGCCACTCTGTTCGTTGATGTTTTCAATTGCCATAATCTCAAAATTTTTGGCGTCAAATTTATAAATTATTTTGCTATTTTTTATTCTATTCGCAGGTTAATTCGCTCTATCGACCGATTTTTGTGCTATTTAGCAAGGTCGCGGACGTTGCGTTTGTCCGTAATCACTCCATCATCGGGCGTAACGACACCCACCTTGGCACGCAACATCGTCATCAGTGCCGTGGCGTCGATATTGTAACAACGCACCTCCTCACTCTCGCCAAAGC
>JAZOMS010000143.1:0-8452 GCA_045654145.1 Alistipes sp.
GCGGCTGACTTGGGGCGAAGGGTGTCGGCCCACCAGAGCGAGCAGGTGCAGACGATCACGTCGAGCGACGATATTCGCCGAATGTTTGCTCCACGTTTGGAGGGATTGCAGCACGAGGAGTGCTGGGCGATCTACTTGACAGCGTCGAATCGTATTGTCGATAGCCGACGAGTAAGTCAAGGGGGTGTTTCGGGTACGGTTGTTGATCATCGTTTGGTGGTCAAGCGTGCGTTGGAACTACTTGTGCCTCATATTATTGTGGTCCATAATCATCCGTCGGGAACGGCCCAGCCGAGTGCTGAGGACGATCGTGTTACGAAGCGTCTGAGGGAGGCGGCGTCGCTATTCGACATCAGTCTGTTGGATCACATCATCATTGCTCGTGGCTCGCATTTCAGCTATTCGGCGCAGGGACGACTCTAACATCATCGGGCGTAGAGCGCCCAAAAATCTACAAAAAACGTAAAAGTTATCCGATTTCCGCGAGAAACGATTTCGCGGTTAGCGATAATTTTGTACCTTTGTATGGTTCACAATTAAACATTTACGACAATGAAATATGCACTGATAAGCACCGAAAAGGGTGATATGAAGGCCGAATTGTACGAGAAGGAGACTCCGATTACGGTCGAGAACTTCTGCTCGCTGGCCGAGAAACGTTTCTATGATGGTTTGACTTTCCACCGCGTGATACCAGATTTCGTGGTACAGGGTGGTTGCCCCTATGGCGATGGTACGGGAGGTCCGGGTTATACCATCCCGTGTGAGACCTCGGCCGAGCGTCAGTACCACGATCGAGGTGTGCTGTCGATGGCTCACCGTGGTCGCAATACGGGCGGCTCGCAATTCTTTATCTGCCACAACCGAATGAATACGCAGCACTTGGATGGTGTTCATACGGCTTTCGGTCAGGTGGTTGAGGGTCTTGATGTGTTGGATGATCTGCGTGCAGGCGATCTGATTCTGAGTATTCAAATTGTTGAAGAGTAATAAGTTATGGAATTTGTAGGTATAGTTTATCGCATTCTGTCTCCGCAGTCGGGTACATCGGCTCGTGGTCAGTGGCAGAAGCAAGAGGTGGTTTTTGACCTACCTGATGAGTTTTCGCGCAAGGTGTGTGTTACCTTCTTTGGCGATCGTGCGCAGGATGCTGCGACGTTGCAGGTGGGCGACAAGGTGAATGTATCGTTCAACATCGAGTCGCGCGAGTATAATGGTCGTTGGTACACCGATGTGCGCGCTTGGCGTATCCAGAAGGTGCAGCCTGAGCAGCCTGCCGTAGCTCCGATTCCCGATCTGCCGCCCATTGAGATGGCTGAGCCAGCAATGGCGATTGGTGGCGATCAGTTCGATGATATGCCCTTCTAAGGCGATGAGACGGACGAGGATAGCTCTCTGCATTGCGATTGTAGTGATCTGTTTGTCGGGTTGTGGCAAGCAGCCCGATCGTGAGAGTGTTCTGCGTATCAGCGTCGAGCAGGTCAATGCATTGACGCCCGTCGAGGTGGATGCAATTACGCGACTCGACTCTGCTACGTATAGTCTGCCTGCGACACTGCACTATCACTATACCCTCGCTCTCGACTCGCTGTCGGAGGCTGAGCGTGCCGATATGGTTGCTTATATGCACTCGACGTTGCCCGAAAAGCTACGTGCCGAGAGTGGTACAGCGGCACTCAGTTGCCTTGGCGTCGAGTTACGGTACCGTTATAACAATCCGTTGGGAGAGTTGCTCTATGAACTTTGTATTGCGCCCGAGGAGTATGCTCCGCTTGCAGAGTAGAGTTGGAGTAGCGTCCGTATCAAGATATGCGAAAACCCCTGCATCGATCATCGATGCAGGGGTTTTGGTTTGTGTTGTCGCGTGTGCGATGAGGCGAACTACTCAGCCGATGCAGCCAGAGGCGAAGCCTGAGTATAGGTGCGGGTCTGGAACTCCTTGTCGAGCATATAAAGACCGAGCTTGTTGCCCTCGATCAGGTTGAGCTGGTCGATGATGTCGCGTGCGCTCTCCTCCTCTTCGATCTGCTCATCAACGAACCATACGAGCATATTTGCAGTAGCGTGGTCGCGCTCCTCAGCAGCGAGGTTAGCGAGGTTGTTGATCAACGAAGTTACAACCTTTTCGTGTTTGAGGGTCTCCTCGTACATTTCGAGCACCGTGTTCCACTCAGTTCTCACCTCAGCGATCGGAGCGAGCACTACGCGAGCACCACGCGATTGGAGGTAGTTGATGAAGATCTGTGCGTGATCCTGCTCCTCCTTCCATTGTACGTAGAACCAGTTAGCAACACCTTTCAGACCCTTGTCGGCAGCGTCCATCGACATCGACAAGTAGAGATAAGCCGACCACAACTCGGCATTGATTTGCGCATTGATAGCGTCCTGTAATTTCTGACTTAACATAGTTGTATTAATTTTTTTGTTTGTTATTACTCCATTTTCCGTACCACAAATATACGCATAAAATTTGGAATTGATACCGTCTGGGCTATAAAACTGTAATTATATTTTTCGATGATAGTATAAGAAAAAGCTATACTACAAGGTGCGTCAATAGCTATTAGGTACAAAAAAAGCCTTGCTGATGCAAGGCTTTCAACTCGTTGGGGTGGAAGATGGGACTCGAACCCACGACACCTGGAACCACAATCCAGTGCTCTAACCGACTGAGCTACATCCACCATTTAAGTCTGAGGTTCTTTCAAACGGTGTGCAAAGGTAAGAACTATTTTTCGTTCCACCAAAATTTTATGAAAAAATTTTCGATAAAGTGGCCTCAAACCGTCGCTGAGGCCACTCTAATCGCTATTTTACTTGCAGCAAGATATACCCTTGGGTGGGCATCATCGCCTTCACGGCATTGTTGTATGCCTCGATTTTCTTCATCGAGAAACCCTCTTTGGCGATTGCGTCGCGCACCTCGGCAGCTGTTGCCATCGACTGCTGCTCATAGGGACGCAGGGCGTCTATTGCCTTAGCAATCACATCAGTGCGCATATATTTGCTACCGTTGCCACGTGTTACGGGGAATACCTTGCGTTTCAGCGCCACTGCCAAGCGGTTGGCGGGAGCGGTGCCCTCGGCATCAACTGCAATCGGTGCTGCGATCTTGTCGCCCGCCTTGACCCACGATGCAACTGCGTAGCTGCAAGGGGGATAGCCCAATACGCTCCAAATGGTCGTTGCGCCGGGATTCGAACCGGCTACAACACCCTCGACAACCACCGATGCGCTCGACGACTTGCGGGGAATGTAGTCCTGATCGATAGCCCAGCCGCTTTCGGGACGACCGCCCTCGGTCATCAGGTCGCTGTCGAGAATGGCGTTCAGGAACGAACGCGAGGGGTTGGTAAAGATCCACTCGGCCGATAATTCGCCCGCAGCGTAGCCGCGATGGATTAGATACTCAGCATTTTGATAGCGGATGTAACCCATGCCCTCGTCCTGCACGCCCGAGAACGAGTAGTTCGAGCGGATGATGTAACCATTCGGGGCAAGTGCCACGTCATTGACGTCGAACTTGGTGTAGCCGTAGTCCCACACCTCGAAGTAGGCAGCGCCACCCTCAGCGTCGATCACGCCAAAGTTAGTTTCCAGCGCGCGGGGCAGGGGCATATTCTTGATAAACTCCTCGAACTCATCAACCGTAGCGCAGACACCCAGAGCTGCTTTCATCGTGATGCCCTCGTTTTCGGGCAAATATTTGAGCGAGTCGGGTTTCATATTGTACGAAGCGGTGTTCATAATGGCAAAGCCCTTCTCATTGGCACCCGCCCACGCCTCCTTGCGGCTCTCGTCCTTCGAGTTTACCAATGCTTGGAATGCATATTTCTCACCCTTGAAGTACTCGATGTGGTTCCACTCGGTGCCTGTGTCGCGATGTTTCCACAGCAGGGGGCGTCCCGACTTGGTCGCACGACCCGAGATCACGGCCGAAGTACAAGCCTCCGAAGGCACGATCGAGACGATTGCGAGAGCCGTAGCCATCGCAGTAATGATCAGATTACGAAGTTTCATAGGTATTAATAGTTTTATCTTTCGCTTTTGTTTGACGGCGTTGCGCGTACGATGCTTACGCCCTTACTTCTTCTTGTTTTTGAGCACCTTTTGGAGCAATACGGGCTCGTCGGTGGTGATGTAGTCAACACCCAGAGCGATCATTTCGCGCATCACCTCCTCTTGATTGACGGTCCAAGCATTGACGATCTTCTTCTGCGCCTTAGCCAGCTCAACCCATTCGGGGTGCTCGCGCAGAACCGAGTAGTGCAGGTCAAAACCATCCATACCATCCTTGAACATCTGCTCGGGCTCGGCTACGGTGGTCGACAACGGCATTACAACAGCAGTCGGGCGCAGACGCTTCAACTCCTTGCAAATGTGGTAGCTGAACGAGATAAACTCCACCTGCTTGTCGGTTATGTGGTTCTTGCGCAGGGTCTCCAAGCAGGCCTCGACCATACGGGTCTCGAACTCTGGAGTCGATTGAGGTTTGATCTCGAAGACGAGCTTGGTCTTCTTGTTGTGATTCCACGTGGTGAGGTAGTCGTCGAGCGTGGGGATCAACTCGCCATTCGAGAGATTGGGAGCCTTTTCGCGCAGTTCGGCGAAGGTGATTTTTTCGATATGCAGGCCATTTGTGGTTTTGGCATCGTGGTGGATCACCAGCACGCCATCAGAGGTCATATTGACGTCGAACTCAGTGCCATAGGCCTTGATTGCCATTGCATTGTTCAAAGCACTGATCGAGTTGCGCGACGAGCCCTCGGTGTTCCAATAGCCACGATGTGCAACTACGCGTACCTTCTTAGCCTCAGCTACGCCTGTTGCCAACAGCAGCATTATCGAAAGAATCAAAGTTTTTGTTTTCATGGTGTATAAAAATTTTTAGTTTGTTCCATTTTCGCAAAGCTAACAAAAATTATTCAAAATCCCAAAAGCTGTGCAAAATTGTGAATCGTGGATCGAGAATTAAAAAAACCGCACCTCGAAAGGTGCGGCTTCCTCATTATCATTGAGCGACTTAGTCGGCCATATTGGGCATCGGCTTGTCGTACTCGCCATTCTCCAATTTCGAACGAATAGCCGAGAAACAATCCAGCGTGTACTGAACATCCTCCAACGTATGAGCCGCCGTAGGGATGATACGCAGAATCATCTCGCCCTTTGGGATTACGGGGTAAACCACGATCGAGCAGAACAGTGCGTGGTTCTCGCGCAGGTCAACAACCAGATTGCAGGCCTCGGGCACCGAACCCTTCATATAGATCGGGGTTACGGGCGACAGCGTGCCACCAATGTCGAAACCGCGCTCGCGCAGACCGTTCTGCAAAGCGTTGGTGATCTCCCACAACTTCTGCTGGTACTCAGGATGTTTGCGAATCAGATCCAGACGCTTCAAAGCACCCATAACCATCGGCATCGGAAGACTCTTAGCGTAGAGCTGCGAGCGCATATTGTAGCGGAACAGGTCGATCAGCCACTTGTGCGATGCTACGAATGCTCCGATACCAGCCATCGACTTAGCGAAGGTATTGAACAGCACATCCACACCCTCGGTTACGCCGAAGTGCGATGCTGTACCACGACCGCCCTCGCCCATCGTTCCGAAGCCGTGAGCATCGTCAACCAGCAAACGGAACGAGAACTCGCTCTTCAAAGCCACGATCTCGTCCAACTTACCTAAGTCGCCCTTCATTCCGAATACTCCCTCGGTGATCACCAGCACACCGCCATTCTGTGTCTCGGCCAGGTCGGTTGCGTGGCGCAACTGCAAGCGCAGACTATCCATATCGTTATGACCAAAGACGAAACGCTTACCCTTGTGCAGGCGCAGACCGTCGATGATGCAAGCGTGAGCCTCAGCGTCATATACCACTACGTCGCGCGGTGTGAGCAGGCAGTCGATGATCGAGATCATACCCTGATAGCCAAAGTTGAGCAGGAAGGCATCCTCCTTGCCAACAAACTCAGCCAGCTCGCGCTCCAACTGCTCGTGATAGACCGTCTGACCGCTCATCATACGAGCGCCCATCGGGGCTGCCATACCGAAGTCGATAGCGCCCTTGGCATCAGCCTCGCGCACCTCTGGGTGGTTGGCCAGACCAAGGTAGTTGTTTAGACTCCAATTCAGTACCTCCTTGCCACGGAACTTCATATGTGGGGCAATGGGGCCTTCAAGTTTCGGGAACGAGAAATAGCCGTGCGAATACTTCTGGTACATACCGATCGGACCACCGGCACTCTTTTTAAGGCGTTCGAAAATATCAGTCATTGTCTTCTATAATTTTTTTGATGTTAAACGATCATTTTCTTGTGCAAAACTCTTTGCAAACTGGATGAGCCGAGCTCAACCCCCACACAAATTTACAACAAATCTACACGATTCGGAACATCTCTAACCTAATTTTAGGTACAAATAGGTATTTATACCCATCATTTGAGGGGGTGGTTGGGCACTTTATGGTCGAAAAAATGTATAAACTCAAATTTATTCATCGAAAGGGTGTAATATATTTTTGTTTGGCTCGTTAAAAATGTATAACTTTGCGCGGTTATAGCATTGCTATGCGCTACTATTTTTTACAGAATGAAGATGAAAAGATCGATTTTGATGTTGCTTACCGTGTGCGCCATTGTGCTTGCAAGCACCGGTTGCGGTCCATTCAACAAGCTGCTCAAAAGCGGCGATAACGACAAGATATATGCCGAAGGTCGTGCTCAGCTCGATGTCGCAAAATATAGTCGTGCGATTATGTGCTTCGAGCAGGTGCAACCCTACTTTATGGGTACGATGCGCGAGGACTCGCTGGCATACTACATCGCCTATGCTCATTTCAAGAATGATGACTTCTCGACCAGCACCGAACTACTCGATGAGTTCCGTCGTAAGTACACCCGCAGTCCGTTCCTTGAAGATGTCGAGGGTATGTATGCGCTGAGCTACTACTACCTCTCGCCCGAGCCGATGCGCGATCAGACCACGACCACGCAGGCGCTGACCGCTATTCAGGAGTATCTCGGTCGTTATCCCAACTCGACACGCCGCGCAGCATTCGAGCAGATGGTTCGCGAATTGACTCAAAAGCAGTACGATAAGGTGCTTATCAATGCCAAGACCTACTACACGATTGGTCGTTACAAGTCGGCTGTACCCGCATTGAAGAATGCGTTGAAGAAGTATCCCGATACACCTCACCGTGAGGAGTTGATGTACTTGATCGTCAAGTCGTCATACGAATTGGCTCACAACTCTATCGAGTCATTGAAGCGCGATCGCTATATGAGTATGATGGACTCGTACTACTCGTTTGTGGCCGAGTATCCTGAGAGCAAACGAGTCAAGGAGTTGACCCGTATGTTGGAGGAGGCTAAGCGATATATTGCCAAATTCGGTGATCCGAATCAGGAGAGCGCCGAGAAGGCCAACGATGCAGAGAACACTACAAAATAACAAATCAGAGTACAAACAAAGTATGGATCTGAAATTAACTAACATTCCCAACAACACCAAGACTCGTAAGTTGGTCGATTTAGACCAACCGACGGGTAACATCTACAAATCGCTCAACGTTATTTCGCGTCGTGCTAACCAGATCGCAACTGAGATGAAGCAGGAGCTCAATCGTAAACTGGCTGATTTCTCGACCAGCACCGATTCGTTGGAGGAGACCTTCGAGAATCGTGAGCAGATCGAGATCTCGCGTTACTACGAGCGTCTGCCGAAGCCGGCAATTATTGCTACCGAGGAGTTCCTCGCAGGCAAGCTCTATTACCGCGACAACAAGAACGAGGAGTAGGTGGAGGGTGCTTAGGGCACCGATCACTTGGTCAGATGAATGTGATGGAGGAGGCCAACGAGGGGGCCGCACGTTGTGAAACGTCAAGCGAGCTATCCGAGAGTTGTTTTGCAGGTAGGACCCGTAGGGGTTTTTCAGAAACGACCGCCCGTTCCGAAAGCAAACCGACCACCCATAGCGGGTGGTCGGTTTTGTTATATTAAGGATTGTAAGTGGGCGATATTTAGATCTTTTTGAAAGCAAAGCCGCACCCTAAGTTTGGAGTGCGGCTTTGTGTTGAATTGTTGATAGACAACTGCTTATGGATGTAGTTCAATAGCGAGTTGAGCCTCGCTGCTGTGCCAGCAATTCTCGACTGTGAATCGCAGTATGCCCTCCTTATTGGTCTTGGCCGTGCGGGTCGAGAATGGGCTGATGACCACAGGGTTGCCCGTGCCGTAGCGTAATATGTAGGGGATCGAACTCATATTGGTCAGCGCAACGGTCTTCACGCCATTCGCAGCTTTGGATACGATGCGAATCTGCATCGATGCAAGGAATAGATCACGTAGCAACGCCTCGTTGCCAGCCACCGTACCGAGCGAGTAGGCGAGGGTACGGCGTGCAGCGATCGCCTCACGTAACGACTCGACCGACTTATCCTTGGCAAAAAT
>JAZOMS010000144.1:0-1446 GCA_045654145.1 Alistipes sp.
ATGAGTTCCACTTTGACGGTTTCCGTTTCGATGGTGTAACCTCGATGCTTTACGACCACCACGGCTACACCGAATTCGATGCGCGCGAGAAATTCTTCGACGATACGGTCAATCGACCTGCGATTACCTACCTCACTCTCGCCAACCGACTGATTCACGATTTCCGTCCGTCGGCCATTACAATTGCCGAAGACGTGAGCGGTATGCCCGGTATGTGTCAGAAGATCGACGATGGTGGTATCGGATTCGATTACCGCTTGGGTATGGCGATTCCCGATTTCTGGATCAAGATGCTCAAAGAGGTGCCCGACGAAGAGTGGAATATGTGGCAGATTTGGGAGATTATGACCAATCGCCTGCCCGACGTTGGTACGGTGGCATACGCCGAGAGCCACGACCAAGCGTTGGTAGGCGACAAGACTATCGCTCTCCGACTGATGGACAAGGAGATGTACACTGATATGAATCGTGGATCGAAGAATCTCGTGGTCGATCGCGGTATGGCTCTGCACAAGATGATACGACTGATGACCATCTCTACGGGTGGTCAGGCATACCTCAATTTTATGGGCAATGAGTTCGGACATCCCGAGTGGATCGACTTCCCGCGCGAGGGCAACGATTGGAGTTACGACTATGCTCGTCGTCAGTGGTCATTGGCTCGCAACCCCTTCCTGCGCTACTCTCAGTTGGGTGATTTCGATCGTGCGATGATCAAACTAATGCGACGCTACAAGGTGTTGGAGGATGGCTACGCTTATAACCTCACGATGGATCAAGACAACCAGACGATGGTCTTTGCACACCGCGATCTGATCTTTGTTTTCAATTGGAGTGGTACGGCGTCGATTCCCGACTATGTATTGCCCGTTCGTGAGCCCGGTCGCTACCGCATTGTACTCTCGACTGACGAGGAGCGGTTTGGCGGTTTCGGACGCGAGGATCTCGATAGCTACCATTTCAGCACGCCCGAGAAGTGCGATGATGGTTCGGTGCGCCACACCATTAGCATATATAACACCTCACGCACAGCTCGCATCTTCAAACGATACAAATAGGGGCTGAGGGCTAATAACAACAAACGCCACACTTCGCAGTGTGGCGTTTGTTGTGTTGAGCTATCGGGGCTCGAACCCAAAATTTCAGAACCAAAATCTGACGTGTTACCATTACACCATAGCTCAATCCAGTGCTCGTAAGCGGTTGCAAAGATACACATTTTTTTACAATCGGCAAATTCGACGAAATATTTTTCGTTTTCGGGCGGACGAATTGCAGTTGTTCGAGAAATTTGACTATTTTTGCCCTCCCAAAAACGAAATGAAAGATGAAGAAAAGTACAACTTATATTCCACAAGGCGTTTGTTCGCAGTTGATTGACGTTACGGTCGAGGACGGCAAGGTGAGTTCGGTACAATTTATTGGCGGTTGCCACGGCAATACGCA
>JAZOMS010000145.1:0-12160 GCA_045654145.1 Alistipes sp.
CAGAACCTTGATCTGCTTGCCCTCGATCATCACCGTCTCACCCGCCGAGGGGATACCCTCGTGATGGTAGATCACATAGCCTGCCAGGGTATCGTACTCTCTACTCTCCTCGATTCCGAGGTCGTATTTCTCATTGAGGTACTCCACTTCGAGGCGTGCCGAGAAGACATATTCATTCTCCGAGATACGTTTTTCGACCATATCCTGCTGGTCGTGCTCATCCTCGATCTCGCCGAAGATCTCCTCCAACATATCCTCCAACGAGATGATACCCGCGGTGCCTCCAAATTCATCAATCACGACAGCAATGTAACTACGACGCTTGATGAAATCGGTCAGCAGACGTTGTAGGGGCATCGTTTCGGGCACATAGTTGACCTTCATCATCACCTCTTGCAGTGTCTTGGGGTTGTTGAATAGGCTCTTCGAATTGACATAACCGATGATATTATCGATCGTATCTTCATAGACGAATATACGCGAGTATTGGCTCTCGGCAAAGTGTGCCGTCAGCTCCTCGATTGGGCAGTCGGCCTCGACCGCCTCGACATCGACACGTGGTACCATACAGTCGCGTACGGCCAGATCGGGAAATTCCAGCACGTTCTGAAACAGTTTGAGCTCGTTCTCCTCGTGCTCGGCATCGGTCGTATCTTCGAGCAGCATAGCCAGATCCTCACGATCGAACTGCTCGATCGTGCGACGATCCTTCATCTTTTGTCCCAATAGCCTGAGGATCAGATATGAGATGCCTGTTGTAAGCTTGGCAATGGGGTAGAGCAGTACGTAGAAAAGATAGATCGGAATTGCAAAGGTGCGGAAGTAGAAATTGGGGTTGAGTTTGAATAGCGACTTGGGTATAAACTCACCCACGAAAATGACTATCAGGGTCGAGAGTGCAGTTTCGAGCAGCACCGAGCCACTGGCCACCGCCTCCCAGCCGATGGCTGAGCCGATCACCTGAATCAGCGTTGACATATAGAGTGAGTAGATGACCAGTGCGATGTTGTTGCCTACCAGAATCGTCGTGATATATTGACTCGAATTGCGGGTGAATATATCGGCGATGATGTCGAACGAGCGGCTCTGCTTACGGTCGATTTCGGTTTTGAGGCGATTGGCGCTGACGAAGGCAATCTCCATACCGGAGAAGAATGCCGACAGCGTCAGCATTATCAAAACCACTATTATCGAACTTACGATCATCTCTCTTTCTGTTAGTCTGTAATTAATTGTGCACAAGTTGTTTATGCCGACCCTGCGCATAGGTCGTTATCTCTGTTTTTACCACTCCATTGGAGTTATCTCCTTGCGCTCGACCTCACGTTTAGGCTCGTTGCTACGCTTCGTGGTGGAGGGTTTAGGTGCGTTGTTATTGTAGTTGGGGCGACTCTTCGCAGGCTTATTGACGGGCGTTAAGTGCGAACGGGAGCGGTTACCGCCGAGTGTGTTGCTGTTCTGCAATCGTGAGTCGCTCGGTGTAGAGATCGTATTGATCGCTGTCGAGTCCTCGGAGCGATTGGGGTCGGCATCAACCCACATACGACCTCGATAGCGACGGAAGTGCCAATCGTTCATTGCCTCATCCGACTCGAAACCCTCGCCAAACCAATAGTCGTCGCCCATCAGTACCTTGCAATCGACATTCGAATAGATGCGCTTTGATTTTTGATCCCAGAACAGCTGCTGGGTGTAGAGTGTCTGACCATCACCATTTTTAGCCACCACATTACCCTTCACCTCCCACAACTTGCGTTGCTCGTAGTAGATAGCGTAGTTGGCCGTCAAATGCGACTCGACTTGGGTCGTATCGCCCTCGCCCTTGTAGGTGGTGATGTCGATACCCTCGCGGAACTCCATATAGGGGTCCTTCGCCAGCTTGTAACCCTCCATCAGTGGGGTTTGGAATCGGTAGGCCTTTGCGCCATTTTCGGTCGTGATCATCGTCAGATTGACGCTGTGTTCGGTCATAATGCTCTCCTCCGACTGCTCTTCGATGGGCTGTTGGCTACCGCAGGCAGTAAGCAAGATAGCACTCCCCACGATGGAGAGTGCTACCAATGCATATTTTCTATATTCCAAACCTCTCATTCGGAACTCGAAATTCTCTTTTACTGATTACTTGAAGCGAACAGTAGTCGAAGTACCAGCAGCCAAACCGCACTTAACGGTGTAGCCCTGACCAGCCTTCAAATCGTTGAAGAAACCATCCTCAGCGGTGGGGAAACCACCACGGTAAGCGCCCATCATCTTGTCAGCAACCTCGACGATGTTCTTCATATTCTCATCAGCCTCCATCAACTTGCGAGCCTGTGCCATCATATCGTAAGCAGCCCAGTAAACAGCATTCTTGTCGATGCCCTGGCAACCGCCGCTGGTTGCAGCATAAGCCTGAGCCAAGAAGAAGTATGCCAAACCGTTCTCGGGGTTGTGCTCGCGAGCGGTCTTAGCAGCCTTAGCAGCCTCCGAGTAGTGGTTCTGAGCGATCTCCAAACCTGCGATACGTGAGTAGAGCTTCGACAACTCAACGGGATCAGTGGTGTTACCCAGCACGTCGTTGATATACTTCAAAGCCTTCTCATTTTCGCCACGATTCTGGAATACGTTAGCCAAGAAGTCAGCGGTTGCAGCCGAGGGCTTCACAGCGTGCTGCTTCTCAGCAACCTCGATATAGAATGCATTCTCACCGCAGTTAGCCGAAGGACGCGACATCAAACCGAATGCGCGCTCCAACAGTGCTTGATCCTCGGGAGCTGCCTCCAACTTCGAGCGGAACAACTTCTCCAAGTTCTCGCACTTAGCAGCACCACTCTGGCCGAACAGAGCCTGCAAATCCTCCTTTGCCTTCTCGTTCTCAGCTACCATAGGCTCATACTTCTCATAGGTGTCGAGAATCACGTCAGCCTCTACCTCCATATAGGTCTTGTAATCCTCTACCAACTCCGAGAATGCCAATACTACGAAATCGGGCTCAGCATCAGCGCCGCAAGCCTCGATAGCCTTAGCCATAATGTCGCGTACACCTGCACGGTCGTCATACTTGTAAGTCAGATACTCACGAGCTTTGAGGGGGTAGGTGGTCTTGATGCCGAACTTAGCGTGATCACCGAAGAACTCCATACGCTGGTCGTAAACGTGCAACAGCGAGTCTACCAACTCAGCCTTTTTTGCAGCGTCCTTCTCGGCAGCGATACGACCCTTGTAAGCGGTTGCACCGTAGATGTAGATGTTTACGCTTGCCTTGGGGCACTTAGCAACTACCTCGGGATACATACGGGTAGCCTCAGCCCAGTTGCGGTTAACATAAGCGTCCTTGTAGAAGTTGTACAACAGTACATTCTCCTTACGCTCCTCAGGGGTGTCGCCGTACTTTGCGAATGCGGGATTGCTGAAATCCTGTGCGGAAACAGCCATTGCAGCGATCGAGAACGCTGCTACGAGCAGTGATTTCAAATTTTTCATCTCTCTCTGATTAGGTTAATTTTTTTGATTATCTTTCTTTAATTTTAAGTTAGCGTTATTGTTCTATCGACCAGCTGGTTAGGTTAGTCGATCTTGTAACGGGCAAACCAATAATCCTCGCCAAACATTGCCATACCGATCGAGACCTTGAAGTAGTTGTCGCGGATCATACCATTCGATAAAGTTCCTCGACGACCGACCTCCAATCCTACGTCGATTGACGAGGTGCCGAACAACTTGATCGGAATACCGACACCGAACGTCAGTGCCGTTTCGGGCAGTTTCGTTCCGTGGAAGGTCATATACGATTGACCATAGCGAGCGCCCAAGCGGTACGACCAGCGATTGAGCACGCGGCGTACGTCGCCTCGGTTGGGGGTGAACTGCACACCTATTTTATATGTATGGGTGTTGTTGAAGCCCACCTGATTCACCTCGTCAAACTCGTTTTTGCTCATCCAATCCTGATAAACATAGTCGAAACCTGCCACCCATTTGGGGCTGTGATAGTAGATACCTGCGCTCACGGTTCGGGGCAGAGCGATGGGGCTGATGCCCTGCTCCAACTTTACGGTGTCGCCGTAGATGTTATTCGACGATACGAAATGTTTGGTCTTGGCCTTCAATTCACCACCAAAGTCATACACAGCACCTACGGTCAGTGCCGCCTGAGGTTTCATAATGATGTGGTACTGAACGCCCACGTTACCCATCACGCGCGATACGCTGAAATTGTCCAATGCAGCGGCCGACGAGAACGCACCCTGACCCGAAGTGATTGCCGTGATGCGAGTGGTGTACGATCGATCGAGGTCGCCCACATAGAAGATAGCCGATGCGCCGACAAAGAATCGCTTGAACGGCTCCCATCCCATTGCCAGCTTAGCTTCGGTAATCGAGCCCTCGCCCTGGTGGTAGTAGTCCACGTAGCCGATGTCGGCAATAACATCGGGATTAGTCTCCTCGGTAAGGATTCGGTAACCGACGCTACTATACGGAGTTACGCTGGCGCTCATACCCAATCGTTTGGTAATCGGGAACTGAATGGCGATGTCGCGCACGTTGAAGGTGTTGTAGCTGGTTTTGGTGTTGCCCTGCTTTGAGTAGAAGTTCTGACCCTCAGTACCGAAGTTGAAGATGAACGACTGCTGCATCGTGTTGCCCAATGCTGCGGGGTTCAACGGGTTGTAAACCAAGTTGCTTTGCATCGCAACGCCGACACCACCCATCGAGCGCTGAGCCACCGTACCGGGTGTATGAAGTTCACCTACGCCATAGAGGGTGTAGGGCGAAAACGCATTCAGACTGTTCTCCTGTGCATTGAGTACCGAGGGAACAGCCATAAAAGTCGCCGTAGCGAGCAGTAAAAGTATGTGTCTAATAAATCGCATTAGTTTCAAATATTCAAGCAGATATGGATATACGTTCCAAACGTAACTGCAAATATCGTGTTTTTAATTCGTATAACAAAATTTTACGGCAAAAAATCAATTTTTGCCCCCATTGTTCTCGCTCTTTGTGGCCGACGAGCGCAGCGAGTGCAGCGTTTGCCAAGCCGATTCGATACTATTTATAGCTCTAACGGTCATTGCCAATCGATTATTGTTTTGGCGCAGCACAAATTTTTGAGGTTGGGTTGTGATTGAACGCAAGAGGTTCATAAACGTATCGCTCTTGAAGTAGGGAGATTGTTGATTTGCAACGAATTGTACGATCATTAATCCATTCTTCACCTTCACGCGTTCCAAACCCAAGGCGATAGCCTCACGACGCAATCTCACCACATTCATCAACTCCTGAGCCTCGCGGGGCAGAGGGCCGAAGCGATCCACCAATCGTTGCTCAAATGCTTGCAAATCCTCCTCACGTGTCAAGTTATCCAATTCGCGATAGAGTCGCAACTTTTCGGCCGCCTGACCTATATACGAGTCGGGCAACAGCGCCTGAACATCGGTATCAATCGTGGTGTCATCGACATATCGCACCTCGCTATCTCCCTTGGCAAATTGCTCGGCATCAGGCAGATCGTGCATATCCACGCCCTCGCTACGCAACTCGGCCATAGCCTCGGCCAGGATCTTCTGGTAGGTTTCGAATCCGATGTCGGCGATGTAGCCACTCTGCTCTGCTCCGAGCAGGTTGCCCGCGCCACGAATATCGAGATCCTGCATCGCAATATTGAATCCCGAACCGAGATCCGAGAACTCCTCGATGGCTCGCAGACGACGTCGTGCATCGTCCGTAAGCAGCTCGTCGGGGGGTGAGAGTAGGTAACAATAGGCCTTCTTGTCCGATCGACCAACGCGACCGCGCATCTGATGTAACTCGCTGAGTCCGAACTTATGAGCACCATCGATGATGATCGTATTGGCGTTAGGGATATCGATTCCGTTTTCGACAATCGAGGTTGCGATCAGTACATCGAACTCGCCATAGATGAAGTCCATAATGAGTTTCTCCATATCCTGCGCATTCATTCGTCCGTGTCCAATCGCTGTGCGTGCCTTGGGGCAGATGCGGGCGATCATTCCCTGAATCGAGAGCAGGTCATCGATGCGATTATGCACGAAATAGACCTGTCCGCCACGTGCCAACTCCGCCTCTATTGCTTCACGAATGATCTCATCGCCAAACAGATGCGACTCAGTTACAATAGGTTGTCGATTGGGCGGTGGGGTCGAAATCACCGATAGGTCGCGCGAACCCATCAGCGAGAACTGCAACGTGCGTGGAATGGGCGTTGCGGTCAACGTCAGCGTATCGACATTGACGCTCATCTGGCGCAACTTCTCTTTTGCGCCCACGCCGAACTTCTGCTCCTCGTCAATGATAAGCAGACCTAAATCCTTGAACTTGACGTTTTTGCCTAATATCTTGTGGGTGCCAATGAGGATGTCGATCTTACCTGCCTCCAAATCGGTCAGCGTAGTCGTTACGTCGTGGGTCGATTTGGTGCGGCTGAGGTGCTCGATGCGCACGGGGAACTCGCGCAATCGATGCGAGAACGTACGGTAGTGTTGCAACGAAAGAATGGTCGTCGGTACCAAAATCGCCACCTGCTTACCATCGGTAACAGCCTTAAATGCTGCACGTACAGCCACTTCGGTCTTGCCGAACCCCACGTCGCCACACACCAAGCGATCCATCGGACGGGTCGATTCCATATCCTGCTTGATGGCCTCGACTGCTTTCTGCTGGTCGGGCGTATCTTCGTACTCGAACGAGGCCTCCAACTCGTGTTGCAGGTATCCGTCAGCCGAAAATGCAAATCCTGGGGTCGCCTTGCGCTTGGCATAGAGGGCAATCAACTCGCGTGCTATATCCTTGACCGCCTTCTTAGTAGCGTTTTTCAACTTCTGCCAAGCGCCCGTGCCGAGCTTGTAGATCTTGGGGGGCTCGCTATCGCCCGCCTTGTAGCGTGCAATGCGGTGCAACGAGTGTACATTGACCAGCAGTACATCGCCATCACGATAGACCAACTTGATTGATTCGAACTGCTTGCCATTCTCGACCGTCTTGACCAGACCGCCGAAACGTCCCACGCCGTGATCGACGTGAACAACGTAGTCGCCCACTTTCAAAGCGTTCAATTCAGCCACTGTAAGGCTCTCATCGCGAGCAATTTCACCACGCAAACGATAGCGGTGATAACGGTCGAAGATCTGATGATCTGTGTAGCAGCACATCTTCGCACGTGGCCACACGAAACCTTCGTGCAACGTCAGCGATAGGGGGGTGAAACGCACCGAGGCACGTCCCGATTGTCGGAAAACGTTCGTAAGACGCTCGATCTGCGCCTTGTTCTCCGAGAGGATATACGATGTGAATCCCTGCATTGCACGTGCCGTCAGGTCGTCGGCCAGCAACGCAAAGTTCTTATTGAAAGCAGGTTGGGGTGATGTCGCAAAGTCGACTGTCATTTCGGCCGAGCGTCCTGCTGCCTCGCTGCGGTGCATCAACATCACCGCCTTGCGGCTGTCGGCCATAAACAGACTGCCTGACGCCACACGCTGATCGACCTCCTGGGGCTCGTGCCCATCGCTGAGCAGACGCTTGCGTATGTCGTTCATACGTCGCACGGCGTGCAGCGGGTCATCAACCCAATAGCAGACCTTCGCACCTGCGAACTCGGCTACCGAAACGCGCGCTTGCTCCACTTCGCGCAGATTGGGGATGATCTCGACACGGTTCAGGCGCTCCTTCGACAACTGCGACGAGATCTCGAAAGAGCGTATCGAATCGACCTCATCGCCAAAGAAATCAACACGGAACGGACGGCTTTCCGAGTACGAAAACAGATCGACAATACCGCCTCGACGCGAATACTGCCCAGGTTCATAGACGAAATCCACTCGCACAAAACCAGCCTCTTCCAACAACTCGACCAGCGTCTCTTGCGACAGATGCTCGCCCACGCTGACCGTGATCGTGCGGTTGTTCATCTCGCGCTCGGCCACCACCGTTTCGGCCAATGCCTCGGGATAGGTGCAGACCACGAGGTAGCCCTCGTGGAAGTTACGGATGGCATTCAAAGCCGCTGTGCGCTGCACCGAACCTGCTGCATCCTCCTGTCCGAACTGAATCGAACGCTTGTAGGACGTTGGGAGAAACATAACTCGCTCAGCATCAAGCAGAGCATAGAGGTCAGCTGCCGTGTAGGCCGCTGCATCGCGGTCGTCAGCCACCAAGATATGTACACCTCCACAATGGCGGATAGTAGCTGCTGCCACAACTGCGTAGGCCGAGCCTGCCAATGACTCTAAGCGTACGGACATAGTGCCACTGTCGAGCAATCGGTGCAGCTCGACTACGCTTTCATCACGACTGATAGCCGTGAGGAGTTGTTCGCGGGGTGTCATTTTGTTCAAATTAAATAGGTATATATGTCGAGGGGCGGCTCAGTGCCACCCCTCCCAATAAGTTTAGTCCACCAAATTGCGTCCCTTGCGGTCGAGGTAGCGTCTTTCGACAACGCCGATCGTCTGATCCTCAGTGATGGCAATGCGACAACGGTAGCGCAAGCACCAACGCAGGCGCAACGACACTAAACCTCGCTTCAAGAATGAGGCTACGTAGGGGCTGACTCTCAATCGGATATACTTAATACCCTTGTCGCCAGCCAGATACGAGATCTGGTTTTCGATCTTGCGGTCGAGCAGGATCGTAGGCTCGATTTTACCCGTTCCGTAGCACGTGGGGCAGACATCCTTAACGTCCGAAATAGCCTCGGGGCGCACTCTGTGGCGGGTGATCTGCATCAGTCCAAACTTCGACAGAGGTAGGATCGTATGCTTTGCACGATCTTCGGCCATCAACTTGGTCATATGCTCGTGTAGTAGCTGGCGGTTCTGCGCCTTGTGCATATCGATGAAATCGACCACGATAATACCGCCCATATCGCGCAGTCGCAACTGGCGTGCGATCTCAGCCGCCGCCGCCATATTGACCTCCATTGCCGTAACCTCCTGATCATCCTCCTTTTTTGTTCGGTTGCCGCTATTGACGTCGATAACGTGCATAGCTTCTGTGTGTTCGATGATTAGGTATGCGCCACGTTTCAGCGAAACGTACTTGGCAAACAGCGACTTGATCTGCTTCGAGATGTCGAAATTGTCGAAGATGGGCACTGAGCCCTTGTACAGACGCACAATCTTCTCCTTGTCGGGAGCGATCACCTTGATGTACTCGCGGATCTGCTCGTACATCGCCTGATCATCGACCGTGATCGATGAGAACGAACTGTTGAGCAGGTCGCGGATAATTGTGTTGGCGCGGTTCAACTCGCTGAGCAACAGCGAGGGTGGGGTCTGATGACGCACATTGCCCAATGCCGTGTGCCACTTATCGACCAGCGTGCGAATGTCGTGCTCGACATCGGCATCACTTGCGCCCTGTGCCGCTGTGCGGATGATTACTCCGAAGTTGCGAGGCAGGACGCCCTGCGCAATACGTTTCAGGCGCTTCTTCTCCTCGTTCGAACGGATCTTCTGCGAGATGAAGACCTTGTTCGAGAAGGGTACAAGCACCACATTGCGACCTGCCAACGAGATGTCGGCAGTCAGGCGTGGACCTTTGGTCGAGATGGCCTCCTTGGCTACCTGTACCATAACGCTCTGTCCCACTTGTAGATACGAACTGATCTTGCCGCCTTTTTCGATTGCAGGTTCGAACTGTAATCCTTCGAGGCGCATCGGACGTCGGCCTCCCGTCTGTCCGGCTATCAGTTTCGACAGCGATGCGAACTGCGGACCAAGGTCCAGATAGTGGATGAACGCATCCTTTTCGTGGCCAATATTTACGAATGCGGCATTTAGGCCGGGCATAATCTTGCGGATCTTACCCAGATAGATGTCGCCGACGGCAAACCCCGTCTTGCATTGTTCCTTATTGAGCTCGACCAAAACCTTGTCTTCGACCAGAGCAATCGTGATTTCAGCCGGTGTAACGTTAATAATTAATTCTCTGTTCATTATATCGTGAGTTCCGCTTTGACTTTGCTCTTCGAGGAGCGGCACGGGCGGAAACGAGTGGACCGTACCAATGCTGTTCTGTTTGATTTAGAGCGCATCGTGGATAGTCATTTCTCCTGCGACACGCTAAATGTTTGGTTGCTCTTGCCCCTGACCTAAACTCTTTGATGGTGGCAGGGGCGGGGTGGCGAATTGCGAGGGTCGGCTCTGTGGTTGTGTTCTTTGAGGTGTTCTTTGAATGGTGTGGCGACCGACCTAAGTGCTTTTTCGCTCCTGTTTTTGTGTACTTTTCGACTCTTTCGAATCGGTTCTGTTTGATAACAAATAAAGCCAAAAACCGCTAAGGCGGCTTTTAGCTTTATTTATCGTGCTCGCGCATACGAGAGACTACCTACTTCTTCTTCTTATGACGATTCTTGCGAAGACGCTTCTTGCGCTTGTGGGTAGCCATCTTATGCCCTTTTCTTTTCTTACCGCTTGGCATAATTGTGTAATTTTAAGAGTGAATAAACTTGCCTAAATTATTTAACCTTAGCAACAAAGCTCTTAGCGGGCTTGAATGCGGGGATGTTGTGCTCGGGAATGGTGATGGTAGTGTTCTTCGAGATGTTACGAGCCACCTTGGTAGCGCGCTTCTTGATGATGAAGCTACCGAAACCGCGCAGATAAACGTTGTTGTTCTCAGCCAACGAGTCCTTTACGCTCTCCATAAAAGCCTCTACAATCTGCTGTACCTGAACCTTCTCAACACCGGTACTCTTGGCAATTTCGTTTACGATATCAGCCTTTGTCATAGTTGTATGTTTTTAAAGTTAATTGTTCGTTCGAGAGTGCAAATATACGATAATATTTAATTAATAACCAAATAGAAACACTTTTTTATTCAATTTTTTTGTTTTGCTACCGATCAGCACGCAATCGAGTGATGTCGAGCATCATACAACAAAAATCGTCCCAAATGTCAGTCAATCAGCGAAATAGATATAAGCCCCGCTAATAATCAGCAAGTTACGTCGGAGCGTTCGGCAGTTTGGTAAATTTTTGTTCTTTCGCTCCACAAATTTGCCCCTCCGCACAATAAATTGCCTCGCTTTTGCATTATACAACTATATTAAGTACCTTTGTAGTGGTTGCTGAGGGCATTTTTCCCCTTGCCCGAAGATGCAGCCGCACACGAAAACGAACTTTCAGTTATGGTAAAGATTCTATGGGTGGATGATGAGGTCGAACTGCTCAAACCTCACATTCTCTTCCTCAAAGCCAAAGGCTACGAGGTTGATACCTGCAACAATGGATACGATGCGATCGATATGGCCGCAGCCGAGAGCTACGACCTGATTATTCTCGACGAGATGATGCCCGGTATTACTGGACTCGAAACGCTCCCCCGAATCAAGGAGATTCGACCTACCACGCCCGTGATTATGGTAACTAAGAGCGAGGAGGAGAATATTATGGATAAGGCAGTTGGTTCGAAGATTGCCGACTATCTCATCAAGCCGGTCAATCCCAATCAGGTGTTGCTGTCAATCAAGAAGAATGTTCACTCTCAGCAACTTGTAACCGAGCAGACTACGGCTGACTATCGTGCCGAGTTCGGTCGCATTTCGGCGCAGGTGGGTTCGGCACGCTCGTTCGAGGAGTGGTGCGCCATCTACAAGAAGATCGTCAGTTGGGAGATCGAGTTGGCCGATTCGACCGACAAGAGTATCAAAGAGGTGCTTTCGTACCAAAAGAGCGAGGCCAACAACGAGTTTTGTAAGTTTGTGCGTCGCAACTATACCTCGTGGATCAATCGTCGCGACGAGCAGACGCCTGTGATGTCGCACACGCTGATGCGTAGCAATATCTTCCCCGTGGTCGATAACAATACGAAGACCACGCTGCTGCTGATCGACAACTTTCGTTACGATCAGTGGCGTTCGATCAACTCGATGCTGCACCCCTTCTTCGACGTTGCGGTCGATGATTTCTACTGCGCTATTTTGCCCACGGCGACCCAATATGCTCGCAACGCTATCTTTGCGGGTCTGATGCCGCTGGCGATCGATAAACTGATGCCCAAACTCTGGCTCAACGACAACGAGGAGGGTGGCAAAAATCAGTACGAGGAGGAGTTTCTGCAACGACAGATGCGCACGAGTGGCAAGAATTATCGCTATACGTTCGATAAGTTGGTGCGCCCCGAGGCTGGTCGCAAGCTGATCGATAATATTCAACGTGTCTAT
>JAZOMS010000146.1:0-7633 GCA_045654145.1 Alistipes sp.
AGGTCGAAGATATGGTCATTCTCGACCGCACGATGGCGACGATAGGTGTGATGACCATAGCTCTTGTGATGTACGATATTACCGTGGCGAGCTACCAGAATCTGGCAACCCGGGAAGGCGTGCTGCGTCATTGCATACTCAACCAGCGAGTCGATCGTAGTCGAGAGATACTTGCCATCCATACCCACACTCTCAGCCGAGGCGTAGCTCAGCGTGTCGCTCTTGGCCGATACCGAAACAGCTGCCGCAAGCGCAACAACGAGTAAAAGAATGCGTTTCATATTGCTATTACAATTTAATATAAATCTTACGTTTGTAGAGTGGCAGAGCAACCAACCAGCAGAGAGCCACCAGCGACAGCGAGGTCAGCAACGACGCGAACTCGACGGGCAGAACCTCCTTCAAGGTTGTGAACCACGCCGAGAATACGGTTACGTGGCGCTCGCCACCATCCATCGGCACCTTGAACCACGACTGACCCCAAACCTTTACAAAGAAAGTCGAGAGGCAGTAGGTGAACAGAGCGTTGGTGCCAAATACCGCGAAAAAGGTCGTCCACTTGGTCTTCTTGCGAACATCGATCAAGAATGCGAACAGCGCCCAAACCTGCATTGCCAAACCGCCAGCGTAAAATACGTAGCTGCTCGACCAGAGTTTCTTATTGATCGGGAAGTAGGGGTTCATAATCAGACCCAACGTGATCAACAGACCACCAATGGCAGCCAACATAACGATCGTGCGCTTAACATCCTCGGTACCCTCGCCCATCAGTTTGCCCGACATATAACCGAGCAGAACTGTTCCGATGGCGGGCAGAGTGCACCACAAGCCCTCGGGAACAAATGCGATACCCTCGCCGTGGTACATATGAGCATCACCAAGAATAGCCAAATCGATCGTGCGAGCAAGGTTACCTTCAAGCGTAAAGTCGCCGAACATTGCCGACACAATCCAATAACCACCCAAAATCAGCACCAAAGCGATCGAGATGCGCTTATATGTTTTCAGCCACAAAGCCAACAATGCACCCGCCGTAAAGCAGAGAGCGATACGCGGAAAGACGCCCAAGATGCGCCACTTAGCCAACGATTTGAGCGGCGTATCCAGCAGTAACGGGAAGGGGAGAATAGCCAATACCAAACCCACGCCAAGCAGTGTCCACGCGATGGCGCGACGACGTTTGTAATCGGGATCGAGCTCTTCTGTCTGTTTCTGATTCGAGAACCACACCAGCGAGCCAATGCTCAGACCCAGACCCAGGATCTGGACAATCGAGCACAGACAACCAAGCCACGACTGCTCGGGAGCGATGTCGCCAAAACGATAGAATGGGTAATAGCTCACCAAATGACCTACGAGGAAGATCAACAGACCTCGTTTGAGAATCTTACCAACTGCGGGAGCGGTCAGTTCGTGATTCGACTTACGATAGGCAAACCAGATCGATGCACCTACGCAGAACAAAAAGAACGGAAAGACCAGATCGGTCGGAGTGCAGCCATCCCAAGCTGCGTGGCGCAGAGGCGCAAACGTAGGCTCACCCCAGCTACCAGGATTGTTCACCGTGATCATTCCCGCAACGGTCAAACCGCGCAGAATATCAAGCGAAAGAAATCGTTTGAATTGTTGTGTTTTTGACATATAGTAATGATTTTAATGTTAAATTCGCACACATTTCGGAATGTAAAATTAATCATTTTTGCGCTTTTCCGAAATATTTGGATCATAATTTCGTGGAATTTCACGAAAAAGAGTTATATTTGTATGCTCCACAGAATGATTAAACACGAAATATTAACCAAATAACAAACTTTAACAATGAAATTCAAATCACTTATTCTGACTCTGGCAGTGGCCGTTGCTACAACTGCTACCGCTCAGGTCAAGACCGGTATCGAGGTTTTGCGCGACAACGGTTTCGCTCAGCTCAAAGGCAAGAAGGTGGGTTTAATCACGAACCCTACGGGTGTTGATCGCAACCTCAAATCGACTATCGACATTCTGAACGAGGCCGAGGGGGTCGAGTTGAAGGCTCTGTACAGCCCCGAGCACGGCGTACGTGGCGACATCACCGCAGGTGCCAAGGTCGAAGATTATGTTGACGCAACAACCGGCGTACAGGTATATAGCATCTACGGCCGTACGACCAAGCCCACTCCCGAAATGTTGAAGGGTCTTGACGCTCTGGTTTATGATATTCAGGACATCGGTTCACGCTCTTACACCTTCATCTCGACGATGGGTAAGGCGATGGAGGCTGCTGCCGAAAACGACCTCGAAATGGTGATCCTCGACCGCCCCAATCCATTGGGTGGCGTTCGTATGGAGGGTTGCTTGGTGCAGGACGGTTTCTACTCGTTCGTTAGCCAATTCCCTATCCCCTACGTTCACGGTTTGACTTCGGGCGAGTTGGCTCAGTTCCTCAATGAGAACTACTTGGAGAAGCCTTGCAAGCTGACCGTCGTTAAGATGAAGGGCTGGAAGCGCAATATGTCGTTCGAGGACACAGGTCTGCCTTGGGTACTCTCGTCGCCCCACATTCCGCAGGCATTGAGCTGTCTGTTCTACCCTGCTACGGGTATCGCAGGTGAGCTTTACTCGCTCAACATCGGCGTTGGTTACACGCTGCCTTTCGAGTTGTTGGCTGCCGAGTGGATTGACAAACCCGAACTGCTGGCTGAGAACCTGAACAAGATCGGTTTGAAGGGCGTTGTATTCCGTCCTATCTATTATAAGCCTTATTATGGCGCACAGCAGGGCAAGGATTTGCGTGGCGTGCAGATTCACATCATCGACCCCGTAAATGCACCCCTCACGCTGTTGCAGTTCTACTTCTTGCAGGAGGCTCACAAGTTGTGGCCCGACCACGACGTATTTGCCGACACCACCACCTCGCGTTTGAAGATGTTCGACAAGGTGTGCGGTCGTGGCGACGTACGCGCTAAGTTCTGCGAGCGTTGGTTGGTTGAGGATATTCTTCCTATCTGGAATGGCGACATCGACGCTTTCAAGAAGCAGGTGAACAAGTATCTGCTCTACAAATAATCGAAACACACACAACGTTTAAAAAACTATAATCCTTATGAAAAAACTAACACTTTTGACCGTTGCGCTCTTAGCAGTTGCATCGGTTTCGGCTAAGAGTTGGATCCGTACCAACTTGATCGGCTACGTCAACACTCTGCCCAAGGTAGCAGTAGTAATTGCTGACACTCCTACTGAGGTTGCAACCTTCGACGTCTGCGAGGCTCGCAGCGGCAAGGTCGTTTTCACAGGTAAAGCTATCGAAAAGGATGCCTCGATCTGGGGTATGAAGAGCGCTTACCGCCTGCCCTTTACCGAACTGACCAAAGAGGGTTCGTACTACATTAAGATTGGCGACACCCGCTCGGAGAATTTCCGCATCGGTAACGACATCTATGCTGACGCAGGCAATATGCCACTGTTCTATATGCGCCAGCAGCGTTGCGGTTACAACCCCTACACGGGCGAGGATTGCCACCAGTACGATGGTTTCATCGTTGACCACCCCACTCGTACGGGCGAGCATATCGATGTTCGTGGCGGTTGGCACGACGCTACCGACCAGTTGCAGTATCTGATGACCTCGGCTAATGCTACCTTCCAGATGTTGTTTGCTTACTACAAGAACCCCGATCAGTTCACTGATAAGTTCAATGCAGCAGGCGACAAGGGCAAGAATGGCGTGCCCGACATCTTGGATGAGGCTCGTTGGGGCTTGGAGTGGATGAAGCGTATGAACCCCGACTCGGCTGTAATGTTCAACCAGATTGCTGACGACCGCGACCACACCGGTATCCGCGAGCCGCATACCGATATGGTTGATTATGGTTATGGACCGGGCAAGGGTCGCCCCGTATATTTCATCACGGGCGATATTCAGGGTCTTGGCAAGTACAAGAACCGCAATACGGGCGTTGCGTCGGCAGCTGCTAAGTACGCATCGGCATTTGCATTGGGTTCGGTTCTGTTCGAGAAGTTCGACCCTGAGTTTGCTCAGAGTATGAAGAAAAAGGCAGTGGACGCAATGGCATTTGCTGAGGCTAAGCCAGGCGCATTCCACGGCGTTTGCTACAAGGAGCCCTACTTCTACGAGGAGGCTAACTGGATCGACGATATGGAGTTGGCTGCTGTCGCTCTGCACCTGATGGAGCCTGAGAATGAGTATTGGCTCAAACGCGCCGACTATTGGGGCGAATTGGAGCCTATCACCCCGTGGATGGAGACCGGCAAGGCTCGCCACTATCAGTGGTATCCCTTCGTAAACGTAGGTCACTACCTGATCGCCGAGGCTGGCAACGACGCACAGAAGGCTAAGTACGAGAGCTATATGGGCGAAGGTCTGATGCACATCGAGAAGCGTGCTGGCGAGGATCCGTTCTATCACGGTGTTCCTTTCCACTGGTGCTCAAACAACTTCACCTTTGGTGCGCTGACTCAGTTGCGTCTGTATCACGAGCTGACGGGTGACGAGCAGTACCTCGAAATGGAGGCTGCTCTGCTCGACTGGATCTTCGGTTGCAACCCCTGGGGCACAACTATGATTTGCGAGTATCCTGAGGGCGTTGATACCCCGACCGATCCCCACGCAATCTACATCAAGACCCGCAACGGCTCGATCTATGGCGGTCTGATCGATGGTCCTCTCTACAAGACTATCAACGACGGTATGATCGGTGTTTCGCAGGGTGATGACGATCCTTTGAAGCCGTTCCAGAATGGTATCGCTGTATATCACGACTTCTTCGGCGACTTCTCGACCAATGAGCCTACGATGGACGGTACGGCATCAATGACCTACTATCTCTCGACGCTCAGCGCACTCGGCAAGGACGTAAAAAAAAAGTAGATAAATTCGATGGTGCACAGCTCGACCGATTCGGAGCTGTGCGCCGTATGAATCCCGCCGAGAAGAAGATTTACTTCTGTTTCACAGGCGATTACAACTTTGAGGGCGTGCCTACGGTATTGGCTACGTTGGCAAAACACGGCATCGAAAGTTCGTGGTTCGTAACGGGTAACTGCGTACGCGTAAATCGCGACAAAGTGCAGGCAATTATCGATGCGGGACACTATGTTGCTCCCCACTCGGACAAACACCTGCTCTATGCCGAATGGGACGAGGCGCACACTCCGCTCGTAACTCCCGAGGAGGTTCGCGTGGATCTCGACGCTAATATGGCTGAGTTGGCAGGTATGGGTATTGACGTCGAGAAGATCCGCGCCTATATGCCGCCATACGAGCACTACTCGTCGGAGTCGAATGCGGTGGCAGTGCAGATGGGTCTGGTTCCCGTCAATCTGACCGAGAACTCATACACCAATGCCGACTACACCTCGCCGTCGATGAAGAACTACCGCTCATCGAAGGCTATATTGAAGGATTTCTGGGCTAAGGAGGAGCGCGAAGGACTGAGCGGTGCGATCATCTTGATCCACCCCGGAACAGGCGAGGAGCGCACCGACAAGCTCTACAACCACCTCGACAAGATGATCCGCAAGCTCAAAAAGAAGGGCTACATGTTCGGATCGTTCAAAGAGGAGTAACGAGAGGGATTCACAATTCACAATTTAGAATTTAGAATTGGGGATTTACAATCAAGCCGCACTTTCGGGTGCGGCTTTTTGTTTGCGAGTTGGCGCACTCTCGGTGGCTGGGGGGGCGTGCGTCTTTTGTCGCACGAGCCACCGAGAGTGTGGCGATTTTAGCAAAAATCGCCTTGTTTTGCATTTTTAGTGCGAAAAATTTGGATTTATCAATAAATTTTGTTTTTTTTTTGCAAAAACGTGATTTTCAATACAAAAAACTCATAATTATGAAGAAGTATTTACTTATCCTTATAGTCGCGATTTTCTGCTTGCCGAACGAGGGTTTTGCGCAACGCTTCATTAATATTCCGAATGAGATGCACGATCGAGGTTGGGATAGTGATCCGTGGCGCAGAATGTCGAACGTAACGTCAGAATCAACGTGGTTAAAAATGACATCAACCGGCGATTCTTATCATCGCAACCCAGCTAAACCCAAAAAGCGAAAACCGAAATACCCTATCATAAAAGAGAATGATCCGTTTGCAACTGAAATAGTTAAAAATGAAGAAACGGGTTTATCCACCGTGCGTTGGAATAATGGTGCTGTATATGTTGGTGAAACCGACCACGGAGAAATCAACGGTACGGGAACAATGATCTACCCCGATAGTAGCAAATATCAAGGACAATGGAAAGAGGATCACTGGCACGGAGTTGGGACATTGGAGTATGCTAACGGAAGTATATATTGTGGGCAGTGGAACTATGGCAATCCACACGGATATGGGACATTTATAAATCCCGAAGGAGTTAAATATACCGCTAAATTCGACAAAGGGAAACCTCGTGGCAAGTGTATTATCCAAGATATCGACGGTCGTCTATATACGGGTCGTTGGTCGAATGGCAGACTTCAAAAAAAATCAATCAAACCTCTCGAAGAGAAGTAAATCACACGTTTTCGAAACGTGTCAAGTTCTGTGGCTCACCCTTCGGGCGACCGCCCCAGCCTCAGAACTTGGATAAATCCCCAAAAACAACCAAAAAGCCACACCCATAACGAGTGTGGCTTTAATCTTGAATTTTGAATCCTGAATTATGAATTTACAAAGCCGCACCCACGTGAGTGCGGCTTTATTGTGAATTATTTTCGCTTATCGCACAAAATATTACCGTTGTTCGCGAATTTTGCGTAAATTTGTCGCGCGAAAACAATTAAAAAACCATATAACAAGATGATTATCGAAGAGTTTATTTCGGGTGTAGTGAGCCGCAGCGTCGGCGCACTCTACGGCGAACAGGAGGGTGAAGTGCTCCAAATCCAAAAGACACGTAAAGAGTTCGAGGGTGACTTTACCCTCGTGGTCTTCCCCCTGCTGCGACGCAGCCGCAAATCGCCCGAAGCAACCGCTACCGAAATAGGCGAACACATCGTGGCCAACAACCCCGAAGTGAGCGCATTCAACGTCATTAAGGGCTTTCTTAATATCTCGCTCTCGGCCGACTTCTGGGCAGAGCGTTTTGCCGAAATGCGCGCCGATGAGGACTTCGGTCAGGCTGACGCAACGGGTCGCACCGTGATGATCGAGTACTCGTCGCCCAACACCAACAAGCCCCTCCACTTGGGTCATATTCGTAACAATCTGCTCGGCTACTCAGTTGCGCAGATCCTCAAAGCAAACGGCCACAACGTGATCAAGGCTAACTTGGTGAACGACCGCGGTATTCACATCTGCAAGTCGATGTTGGCGTGGAAGCTCTACGGCAATGGCGAGACCCCTGCATCGAGCGGTATGAAGGGCGACCACCTCGTAGGCAAGTACTACGTCGAGTTCGACAAGCACTACAAGGAGCAGATCAAGCAGCTCGTTGCCGAAGGCGTGAGCGAAGAGGAGGCTAAGAAGCAGGCTCCGATTATGCAGGAGGCGCAGGCAATGTTGCGCAAATGGGAGGCTAAGGACGATGAGGTCTACTCGTTGTGGCAGACGATGAACGGCTGGGTGTATGACGGTTTCGACGTTACGTACAAAGCTCTGGGTGTCGATTTCGACAAGGTTTACTACGAGTCGCAGACCTACCT
>JAZOMS010000147.1:0-6683 GCA_045654145.1 Alistipes sp.
AGGCGAAGATCATATCAGGAGTTACTGTTGCGCAGTTTACCAAATCGATCTCTTCGGGGTGGGTGTTTGTCTTCTCCAACAACTCCTTCACCGCCATCGAGCCCATATACGACGACGCCTTGGTCGGATCCTTCAAGATACGGCGGGTCTTGATACCGATGCGGGTCATAATCCACTCGTCCGAAGTATCGACCATACGACTCAGCTCGTCATTATCAAGGATGTAGTCGGGGAGATAGGCACCTACACCGGTAATTGCGGCTGTAATCTTTTTATTCATCAATTCTTATTTATAGCTTGTTTCATTTTAACAGTCAAGTCAGCCTTGATCGTCTTCTCGGTTTGCAAGATCATATTCTTGATTGCCAGGGGAGTAGAGCAACCGTGTCCGATCACAACCGGAGCGTTGATGCCCAAAACGGGCGTGCCGCCGACCACCTCATAATTCATACCATCGAGAAAGGCATTCTCGACACCCATCTTCTTCATTATGTGGTACAAACTCTCGGCCTGCTTCAACACAACATTACCCATAAAGCCGTCGCAGACGATAACATCGGCCACCTTGCTCGTGAAGAGCTGCGTGCCCTCGATATTACCAACGAAATTGAATTCGCCATTATTGTTTGCCATCAACTCGTAGGTAGCCTTAGCTTGAGCATTACCCTTCTCGCGCTCCTCGCCGATGTTGAGCAATGCCACACGCGGAGTGTCGATACCCAACACATACTGCGCATACGTGCTACCCAGAATGGCATATTGGTACAACACCTCAGGTTTGCAATCGACATTCAGACCCACGTCCAAAATCAGGCCCGAACGACCCGTAACAGTGGGGATCAACGACGAAATCGTAGGACGCATAACGCCCTCGATCGGCTTAACTGCATACATCGAGCCAACCATCATCGCACCTGTGCTACCTGCACTTGCGAAACCGTCAATAAGACCTTTGGCGAGATAACCAAAACCTACTGTTATGCTCGAATTGGGCTTTTGAGTAAAAGCCTTTGCGGGGTGATCCGACATCTCGATGACCTCGGTTGTCGGTACGATATCAAACGTCGATGCGGGGCAGTTCTCGCGTTCGAGAATCGCCTCGATCTGATCTTTCGCACCAAACAATACGATACGAGAATCCTCGCCGATGGCTGCTGCGGCCGCAATAGCGCCCATCACAGCTGCCTCGGGAGCAAAGTCGCCACCCATCGCATCAATACCTATCTTATACATAATGTATCGATTTTTCGGTTAGCAAAAAAAGCCCCGCACCGTGGTGTGGTGTGAGGCAAGAAAATTCGTGGAGGTCTATTCCTCAGCCTTCTTCTCGATGGCCAGCTTGCCGCGGTAGAAACCGCACTCAGGGCAAACGCGGTGGTAGAGAGTAGCCGCGCCGCAGTTCGAGCATACAGCAACAGTAGGAACAACCGCCTTGTAGTGGGTTCTTCTCTTGTCTCGTCTGGTCGACGATACTTTGTGTTTAGGATGTGCCATTTGTCTATTAATTTATAAAGTTTAACTTTCTCTCCTTCTCTTACTTACTAATGGTAGATTGCTCGTGCTTGAAACCCTCGTCCAACTCTGCTTGGAGTCGAGTTCTGACCTCCACGAACTCTTGCCTAATTATTGTTCTCCATCTCCGCTTTCAACGCAGCCAGCTTAGCCCACTGCTCGCGGTTGGCCTCATCGAGCTCTTCGTCGCGCTCGGCAGCCTCGGCCATCTGCTCAAACTCCTCCTCGCTGACCGTAGTGAAACGTGCCAACATATCGGGATTGCAGTCGCCCTCGGCGTGAACGCGGCTGTAAGGCAGGCTGAGCACGATGCTGTCGTAGATGTAACGACCCAGTTCCACCTCACTCTCGCTCGGATTCAACCAGAGAACCTCGCCATCGAACTCGATCACCTCCTCCGAGAACTTCACGTGGATCTGATCATCAAATTCGATCGGCAGAATGCAGTCATCAAGGCAGCGATCGCACTCAACGGCAACCTCACCTCGAATTTCAACGTCAAGCGTCAGCATCGACGCAGCCTTGGTTACCTCGACCGAAACCTTAGCTACACCACGCTTCACCTCTGCGCTATCAAACGCCTGAAACAGAGTGTCATCCACCTCGAAATCGAACTGATGGACGCCAATTTTCAGTCCCTTGAAAGGCACAATATATCGCTTCAAAATCTCCATTTTGACTGCAAATAGGCTACAAAGGTACACATTTACACGTAAATAGCAAAATTTTTGACATTTAGTTTGTAAATTTGTAGCGTTAAACCTCTTTTTGTCTATGGCCGACACTACAACTTACTCGATCACTCTCACCAACGATTTCGAAGGTTGGGAGCGCTATAATGTCTATATGATGGGCTCTTGTCGCTCAGCCGACGGCTCCGAGGGCGAGTACATCCACCTCATCTCAAAGGGTGCGACCAACGGCAACACATTCACCCCCTCGCCTGCCGCACGCCGGTGCTTGCAGATCGAGGCCCCCAACTGCGCCTCATTCATATTATATATATGTGTGGTAGCAAATACCCTACCCCTCTCGCGCATAGTGAGCCAGAGCCCTCCGTTCGAGGTACAAGTCGCCATCTCAGCCGATGGACGCCAGCTCTCGGTCAAATCCTACTCCATCAACCAATGGGGAGGCGCCACGCTCTACATAGAGTATCCGAGGCAATAGTGCGCTACGGTGATTAGATCAGCTTGCTGATCTCGAATCCGTACCAAACTGCCGAACCGACAAAGAGCAGCAGGCAGAACAGCGCAAATGCGATCCACGGTTTCGACACGCGACGAGTTTCGCGCCACACCTTATAAAGTCCGCGCAGACCCTGAAAACCGCCGACAATACCCCACGTGGAGATCCATACGTTCCACATACGGGCAAATGCTCCGAAAGCCGACTTCGGCTCGGGCAAAATGTACCACACAATAGCGGTCGCCGCCGAGATCAATACCGTAACAGCCATCAATTTAGGCCAACCCTTTCGGTATCCTTCCTTGATTTTCTCCCAATTCCACTCATCGCCATACTTGTTGGTCCAGGCAAAAAATTGAATGGTCGCCACGATCAGCGAAAGCGTCAATGCTGCAATTAAAACGATTGTCATCTCTTCGTAAAAAGTTTAAATTCCAGCGACAAATGTAGCTAAAAAAGTGCAATGTCGCAAATTTTATTTCGATAACATAACCAATCGAACAAGAACGCGCTGATAGACACCAACAAAAAAAGGTTGACCTCTCGATCAACCTTCGTAGTGCCCAGGACAGGAATCGAACCTGCACGCCTTTCGACACACGCACCTGAAACGTGCGCGTCTACCAGTTCCGCCACCTGGGCGTGAAACCGAGAACTTTCGTTCAGTTTGCGGGTGCAAAGATACGTAAAAAATTATGAATCCTCCAAATCTTTTTTTATATTTGCTGAAAATTTATTCAAAAAACGGCTAACAACTATGCGTAAAACACTCTTTTCACTCATCGCGTCACTGCTTTTCGTGACGGCAGCATCGGCTCAGAGCCGAATCGAGGAGCTGACCGTACATAGCGAAATCCTAAACGCCGACAAGACCTATTCGGTCTATCTGCCAGACGGTTACGACACCGCAACCGAGCGTTTTCCCGTCCTCTATCTGTTGCACGGTGCCTTCGGTCAAGACAACAATTGGCACAAAATGGGTAACCTCCAAGCGCAGACCGACGAGGCTATCAAGGAGGGTCGCGTGCGTCCGATGATCGTCGTTATGCCCGACGCGCGCGGTACGGCAGAGAACCTCGCAGGCGAGAATATGGGTTACTTCAATGTCGAGGGCTGGAACTACGAGGATTTCTTCTTCGAGGAGTTCATCCCCCACATCGACGCAACTTTCAAAACCCTGAGCGACAAGGAGAACCGCGCTATCGCAGGTCTGTCGATGGGTGGTGGAGGCTCGGTAGTCTATGGTCAGCGCCACCCCGAGATGTTCGGTGCAGTCTATTCGGTAAGCGGTCTGCTCGACAATTTCCCCAAGAACAGCGTTTCGAAGTCGTATGCCGTGCCGTTCCTCTGGTCGGTTGTTCGCACCTCGCCCGTTGAGTTCCTGCAAACGGCCAAACCTGCACAGATCGAGGCTCTGCGCACGGTTCGTTGGTTCGTCGATTGTGGCGATACCGACTTCCTAATTCGTCCCAACCTCAACTTTTTCAGCGAGATGATGCGTGCAGGTGTGCCGATGGAGTTCCGCGTGCGCGACGGCGCTCACTCGTGGAGCTATTGGACCTCGGCTGTGCCGATGATCCTCGAACACTCGTTCCCCGTGAAGAAGTAATTACTCATTGGCAACCATAAGAAAAGCCACTTCAACTGAAGTGGCTTTTCTTTGTTGCAATTCGGTCGGGCTATCGCGCCATAAACTCTTCGAGTTCAGCAACCGTAACGGGGATCTTCTTGCTACCAATGATGCGGCAACCGCCCTCAGTTACAAGCAGATCGTCCTCGATACGGATACCTCCGAAATCGCGGTAGCTCTCCAAGCGATCGTAGTTCACGATACCTGCATACTTACCCTCGGCGCGGCACTTGTCGATCAGCGCGGGAATGAAGTAGATACCCGGCTCGTCGCTCAGCACCGTACCCTTGCGCAGACGCCACGTCGCGCGGTGGAGGCAAGTAGCCGACTGGGCCGCACGCTCAGCCACCTGCGAGTAGTCGAAACTGCGCTCGCCGATGTTCTCGCAATCGTGTACATCAAGACCTATGCCGTGTCCCAGACCGTGGGGCATAAACATCGTCATTGCACCAGCCTCCACTGCATCCTCGGCCGAGCCATTGATCAATCCGATCGAGCGAAGTCCCTCAGCCAGCGACAGATAGGCCGCACGATGTACCTCAGTCATATACATCATTTCGGGGCGCACGATCTTCGCCACGTGGTCGTGAGCTGCCAGCACGATCTCGTAGATCTCGCGCTGTTTCTGCGTGAACTTGCCACTCACGGGGTAGGTACGTGTGTGGTCCGAGATGTAGTTCATCAGGTTCTCGCCACCGCAATCAACCAACAGCAGGCGACCATTTTCGAGCACACCCTCCGAGTTGAGATTGTGCAACGTCTCGCCGTGCTGCGACACGATCGACGGAAACGACACGCCCAGACCCATCGACTTGGCAACGCCCTCGATGCGACCCGCAATTTCGCGCTCGATCAGACCCTCGCGGCACATCTTCATTGCCGTGGTATGCATCTCATAACCAATTAGAAAGGCATTCTCCAACTGCTCGATCTCCTCGTCGCTCTTCACCTCGCGCATCTCGGCTACGGCAAACATCAGGTCGATAGATTTATGTTCGTGCAACATCTCGATACCAAGACCGAGCAACGACGAAATAAGCATCTTCGACTCGCCACGATAGGGGGGCAGATAGTGTACACGACGGTTGAGCGACACTGCCTTACGCATAGCGGGAGCAAGCTCCGCAAGAGGTGCGGTCTTCGTTACGCCCACCTGCGCACCAAGCTCAGCAACAGCGGGTTGCGGACCTGTCCAGATGATATCCTCGACCGTGAAATCGTCGCCATAGAGCGTCGCCTCGCCCGTCTCGGCATCGATCACGCCCACCATCGAGGGCATATTCAATCCGAAAAAGTAGAGGAACGTCGAGTCCTGACGGAAATAGTAAGCATTGTTGGGATAGTTGTTCGGCGAGGGCATATTACCCGGAAGCAGGATCAACCCCTTGCCAATTCTGCGGCAGAGCTCTGCACGTCGTGCCGCATAGGTGTTAGCGCTGAACATAGTTTTGGTTCTTTATATTAGTTATACGTTTAATTATCCTTATAAGTGGTAAAATCATAGATTTTGCCACACCTTCGGGGGCTCGCCTTCGGCGACCTCCCCAGCCCCCGAAGGTGCGTGTTGCGGCTGCCAGCCAAAGATTCGGGCTCGTCTATTCGCTCTCGACGAACTTATACATCTTGTCGCCACGGCGCACCTCGCGTTCGGTCTTGACCGAGCAGAAGACTCCCTGCACAGCTACATCAGCCTCACGTTCAGCGACGTATGGCACAACATCGTGCTGCTCGACCACACCCGTTTTCTCGCCCAAGAAGAAGACCGTACTGCCACGCTCCAAGGGCGACGCCTCGACCAGAATCTCAGCCACCGAGATGCGTTTGAAGAAGTTGGTTACCTTACCCACAAAGACCTTGCGACGTGTTGCCGACGAGCCGTAGCGCTCGCTATGCTCAGCCGCAGGCTTGCCCAGATAGTAACCACCCCAGAAACCGCGATTGAAGACCTCGGCCAGCTGTTCGCGCAACTTCGAAGCAGCCTCAGCGGTGTATTCGCCCGCCTCGATCATACGCAATGCACGGTCGTAGCACTCCACCACGCGCTTGACATATTCGCCACCACGAGCTCGACCCTCGATCTTCAAAACACGCACACCAGCATCGACAAACTTATCGAGGAAATCAATGGTACACAGATCCTTAGGCGAGAGTATCCACTGACCTTCGGTATCGAGTTGAGCTCCCGTTTCGCGGTCGGTGAGCGTGTAGCTGCGACGGCAAATCTGACGGCACGCCCCACGATTGGCCGAGCAACCCGTCTCGTGCAAGCTCAGGTAGCACTTACCCGAAACGGCCATACACAACGCTCCGTGGGCAAACATCTCAATACGCAGACGCTCGCCACGCGGGCCAC
>JAZOMS010000148.1:0-2134 GCA_045654145.1 Alistipes sp.
ACATCGCCTGATGTGCAGGGGTTGCGATCTCAGCACCCAGACCAGGAGTTTCGCCCGAGTGGTCGAGTACGATACCCGATACGGTGTTCATATCGCCTTCGAGAGCGATGTAACCCCAGATGGGACCCCACAGACCACTACCAGTGATAGGCAATACTACGCGACCGTCCTTAGCCTCGAATACGGGGAACTTGCCCTGCTCGAACGAGCCTTTCAGATCCTGCAACAGAACGAATACATCCTCGCCTTCGAGCTGCTCGCCCTCAGCGTTAACGGTGTAAGCGTTGATAAACTCATCGTAGTTCTGGTCGGCTGCGCCAAGCGATGCGAGGATTGCCGACTTCTTCTCGTTGAGAATGTTTGCATCCTGACGATCTTTGAGCGACAATGCAGCTACGGCCAGAAGAACTGCTACTACTACAACCATCACGGTCGAGTAGATAATAATATATACGTTACTTTCCTTATTCATAGCTACACATTATTTAACCGATTTAACACGATTCTTTCGACGAGCGATGTTGCGCTCAACCACGAAGTAATCCACCAGCGGAGCCAATGCGTTCATAAACAGAATCGAAAGCATCATACCCTCGGGATAAGCGGGGTTGATCACGCGGATCATCACTGCCAGTGCACCCGTCATAAAGCCCACGATGTACTTGCCAGCATTGGTCTGAGCCGAGGTAACGGGATCGGTAGCCATAAATACAGCACCGAAAGCGAAACCACCAACCAGCAGATGAGTGTAAGCAGGTACCTCCATATAGGCATTAGCACCGATAGCGTTGAAGAGCAGACCCATAGCCAAACCACCAACGAATACCGATGCCATCGTGCGCCACGAAGCTACACCCGACACGAGCAGAACCAATGCGCCAAGTGCAATAGCGATAACCGAAGTCTCACCAACGCAACCCGGCATCAAACCGATCAGTGCGTCGCAGATCGAGTAGTCCATTGCGCCCGTAGTGCTGAGCTGCTCCAAAGCGGTTGCACCACTGAAACCATCAGCGATCGTACCAGCCTCAGCCTTGCCCAAGCCAGCTACCCATACGGTCTCACCCGACATAAACGGAGTGTAAGCGAAGAATACAAATGCACGAGCCAACAATGCAGGGTTGAATACGTTCATACCCGTACCACCGAATACCTCCTTGCCGATTACAACGGCGAAAGCGGTACCCAAAGCCAGCATCCACAGGGGTACATCAACGGGCATAATCATCGGGATCAACAGACCCGATACGAGGAAACCCTCGTTGATCTCGTGGCCACGCTTCTGAGCGAATGCGAACTCGATCGACAGACCGACCAAGTACGACACAACGATCATCGGCAGCACCTTCAAGAAACCGAACCAGAAGCACTCCCACAAGCCAGCCTCTTGGCCGAGCGACAGGAAATGCTGGTAGCCGGTGTTGTACATACCGAACAGCAGTGCGGGAACCAATGCCAGCACTACCATAATCATAGTACGCTTCATATCGTTACAGTCGCGGACGTGCGAACCCTTCTGGGTCGTGGTGTTAGGCACGAACAAGAAGGTCTCGAAACCCTCGAAAGTCGAGTGAAGCGCGCTGAGCTTACCTCCTTCTGAGAAGGTAGGCTTCAACTTATCTACAAAATTTCTTAATGCCTTCATCTTAGTTCATCTCTTTAATCATCAGATTAATACCCTGACGGACGATCTCCTGCATCTCAATCTTCGAAGGATCTACAAACTCACACAGAGCCAAATCCTCCTCTACGATCTCGTAGATACCCAGATTCTCCATCTTGTCGATGTCGCCTGCCAGAATAGCTTTGAGCAGATAGACGGGATAGATGTCCATAGGCAGGTACTCGTCGTACAGACCCGAAACTACAAACGGACGCTCGCCACCATTGAGGTTGGTATCCAAGTCGTACTGCTTCTTGGGGCAGAGCCACGAGAAGTAAGCCTTCGACACCGAGAACTTGTTGAAGCGAGGCATTGCCCAACCCAGCAGTTCATACTTGTCGCCCTCGGGGATCAGCGTTACCTGATTTGAGTAGAAGGTCAGGTAGCCGTCAGCAGCGACCTTAGTGCCGGTCAGAACGTTGCCACTGATTACACGTACGCTGTCGCCCTCCTTCTGAGCCTTAACGCGAC
>JAZOMS010000149.1:0-4399 GCA_045654145.1 Alistipes sp.
CACTAACCCGATGTCAGCAAACGAGGTGTTCGAACTGCTCGACCATTTCCGCTATGTTATTCCGCAGGGCGGCCCGATGACCGGTATCGGCAATACGTTGCAGATCGCCTCGCTGTCGAACTGCTTCGTGATCGGCCACAAGAATCCGGCTGACTCGTATGGCGGTATCATCCGCATCGACGAGGAGCAGGTACAGTTGATGAAGCGTCGCGGTGGCGTGGGCCACGACCTCTCGCACCTGCGCCCCACGGGTAGCCCCGTGCTGAACAGCGCACTGACCTCGACAGGTATCGTTCCGTTTATGGAGCGCTACTCGAACTCGACTCGCGAGGTGGCTCAGGATGGTCGTCGTGGCGCACTGATGCTCTCGCTCTCGATCAAGCACCCTGATGCTGAGCGTTTTATCGATGCCAAGACCGATTTAGGCAAGGTTACGGGCGCAAACGTATCGATCAAGATTGACGATGAGTTTATGCGTTGCGCACTGAATGGCACCCCCTATCGCCAGCAATTCCCGATCAACGCCGAAGAGCCGCTTTACAAGAAGGACATAGATGCTAAGGCGTTGTGGGATAAGATTATTCACAACGCGTGGAAGTCGGCTGAGCCTGGTGTGCTGTTCTGGGATACGGTGATCCGCGAGAGCGTGCCCGACTGCTACGCCGACGAGGGCTTCGTAACCGTATCGACCAACCCTTGTGGCGAGATTCCGTTGTGTCCCTACGATAGCTGCCGACTGCTGGCTATCAACCTTTATAGCTACGTAAAGAACCCCTTCACTCCGCAGGCTGAGTTCGATTTCGACCTGTTCAAGGAGCACGTCAATAAGGCAATGCGTATGATGGACGACATCATCGACTTGGAGTTGGAGAAGGTCGAGGCTATCATCGCCAAGATCGCAGCCGATCCCGAGGATGAAGATGTTCGTCGCGTCGAGTTGGAGTTGTGGAAGAAGATCCGCGAGAAGGCATTGAAGGGGCGTCGTACCGGTCTGGGTATCACCGCCGAGGGCGATATGCTGGCTGCGCTGGGTCTGACCTACGGCACGCAGGAGGCTATCGATTTCGCAGTGAACGTTCAGCGTACGTTGGCTACCTCGGCTTACCGTGCATCGGTCGTTATGGCTTCGGAGCGTGGCAAGTTCCCGATGTATGACTCGGAGAAGGAGTCTGGCAACCCAATGATCGTGCGTATCAAAGAGGCTGATCCTGAGCTCTATGAGATGATGGTTAAGCACGGTCGTCGTAACGTTGCGATGCTAACCATCGCTCCGACCGGTACCACCTCGCTGATGTCGCAGACCACCTCGGGTATCGAGCCTGTATTCCGCCCCGTCTATAAGCGTCGCCGCAAGGTGAACCCCAATGATAAGGATGTTAAGATTTCTTACGTTGACGAGAGCGGTGATTCGTTCGAGGAGTACAACGTATTCCACCATAAGTTCCTCACTTGGTTGGAGGTAAATGGCTACAAGACCGACAATTTGAACTCTATTTCGGACGAAGAGCTAGACAAGTTGGTTGCAGCATCACCCTACAACAAGGCCACGGCAAACGACATCGACTGGGTTGCAAAGGTACAGATGCAGGGCGCTATCCAGAAGTGGGTTGATCACTCGATCTCGGTTACGGTGAACCTGCCCAACAGCGTCAATGAGGCGTTGGTTGCCGAGGTTTATAAGACAGCTTGGGAGTGTGGTTGCAAGGGAGTTACGGTCTATCGCGACGGCTCGCGTTCGGGCGTTCTGATCGAAAAGAAGAAGAAGGGCAAGGACGATGAGTGCAAGTGTCAGGAGGATCACAAACAGCTGCTTCGCCGCCCGCAGTCGCTCGAAGCTGAGGTGGTACGTTTCAAGAATGGCTCGGAGGATTGGATCGCATTCGTCGGTCTGTCGAACGGTCGCCCCTACGAGAACTACACCGGTAAGATCGAGGAGGATGCGATGTATATCCCACGCAAGGTCAAGAAGGGTAACATCATCAAGGTCAAAGACAAAGAGGGCAACACCCGCTACGATTTCCAATATGAGGACCGCTATGGCTACACCAACACCATCGGTGGTATCTCGCGTCTGTTCGACGAGGAGTTCTGGAACTATGCTCGACTGATCTCAGGTGTCTTGCGCCACGGTATGCCTATCATCGATGTTGTGGCACTGATCGAGTCGTTGCACCTCGATAGCGAAACCATCAACACGTGGAAGAATGGTGTGGAGCGCGCTTTGAAGAAGTACATTTCGGACGGTACCAAAGCAAAGCAAGCTTGCCCGAACTGTGGTGAGGAGACGCTGGTTTACCAAAACGGCTGTCCCGTTTGTATGTCTTGCGGCTACTCGAAGTGCGGTTGATTTAACAAAAAAACAACGCTATAATTCTCAAAATCGGCTTGAAAGTTACATTTCAAGTCGATTTTTTGTTGCCGAGAGCAAAATAAAAAGGACAAAATTTGTTCAATTCTCGTTTTTTTTATTTAAATTTGCACCGTGCATTCATATACAGCGCTTGCGACGAATATTAGCAAGTAGTTTAAGAGGCTGATTAGTGCGCAGTAGTAAACGAGGAGAGAGAATTTGTAAATTTTTAATTATCAAGTATTTTATGAAAAGAATTTTATTCACTATCGCATTGGTTGTTGCGGCTCTGAGTGCGTTCGCTCAGCAGCAGGAGGTTGAGCCGAAACCCAGCCACGCGAACTTCGTTACCAACAAGTTCTGGGATAACTGGGAAATCGGTGCAGGTGCAGGCGTTCAGACTTGGTTCTTCGGCGATAAGCAGGATGAAGGCAAGTTCGGTAAGCGTTTGTCGTATGAGGTAGACGTTCAGGCTACCAAGTGGATTACCCCCGTATTTGGTGCTCGTTTGCAGGCTCAGGGTTTGCAGATGAAGTCGACTGTATTGTATCTTAACGAGTTCCTGCCCAAGGATGAGATCGGTTTCGGCCCTCAAGGCGATTGGAGTTACTACTTTATCCACGCTGACGCAATGTTCAACCTGCGTAACTGGATTGGCGGTTACAAGGAGATGCGCGTATGGCAGCCCATCGCATTTGGTGGTTTTGGTTACTCGCGTTCGCACATCAGTGGCGATGACCGCTATCTGAACGGTAACCAGGAGTGGGCTTTCTCGTATGGTCTGTTGAATAAGTTCCGCGTGTCGGAGGCTATCGACTTGACCCTCGAAGCTAAGAATATGTTGGTTCGTGAGTCGTTCGGTCTTCGTGGTAGCGACGAGCAGGCAACTTATGAGCAGTTCAATAAGTACGGTAACTTGCTGTCGCTGACCGCAGGTATCACCTACCGCTTCAACAAGCGTGGTTTCAGCCGTCCGGAGGTTTGCCCCGAGCCCGACTACTCGGCTTACAACAAGCGTATCGAGAACTTGGAGAACGAGTTGGCTAACGCTCAGGCATCGGCTGACGAGTTGGCTAAGAAGTTGGCTGAGGCTGAGGCTCCCGTTATCTATCAGGGTAAGGAGATTCCTATCGAGATGATCATCTTCTTCGAGTGGGACAAGCACAGAATCACTCAGCGTGCAGGTATCCAGCTGGATTACTTGGCTAAGATGATGAAGGAGTCGGAGGGTGAGTTTAACCTCGTAGGTTGGGCATCGGAAGAGGGTACTGTTAAGCACAATATCCCTCTGAGCCAGCGTCGTGTAAACGCTATCAAGGATGCTCTGGTACAGCGTGGTGTTCCCGCCGAGAAGTTGCACTGTGATTGGAAGGGTGAGTCAGTTCAGTTCCCCAACCTGCCTCCCAACCGTGCCGTTATCATCACTCAGAAGTAATTCGAGTAAGGTGCGAATATAACAAACAAAAAGTGCGTCCCGTGGGACGCACTTTTTTATTTGAATATGGACGTAGAGTGGAGAGTAAAAGAGCCTATCGCCTACTGTTTGGGTTTAAGGACGATATAGGGCACAATCATCTCCTCCATCGAGATGCCTCCGTGCTGGAAGGTGTTCTTGTAGTAACGCACAAAACGGTTGGCATCGTTGGGATAGACAAGGAAATCGCTGTTGTAGGCAAAGATGTAACTCGATGTCAATGAGCCTGCGGGTAGCTGAATCTCCTCAGGACGAGTAATGTCATAGACCTCGCGCGCATTGTAATTTAGGTTACGACCCGTCTTGTAACGCAGATTCGACGAGGTTTCTCGATCGCCAACCACCTTGACGGGATTTGTTACGCGAATCGTGCCGTGATCCGAGGTAACAATCACCGTATGACCACGCTCCGAAAGCATTTTGAGGATCACAAACAGATCCGAATGTTCGAACCACGAGCGGGTCAGCGAACGGAATGCCGCCTCATCCTCAGTCAGTTCGCGAATAATCTCGGTCTCGGTGCGAGCGTGCGAGAGAATGTCGAGAAAGTTATAGACAATCACCGAGAAATCGGC
>JAZOMS010000150.1:0-1497 GCA_045654145.1 Alistipes sp.
CATCGACCCACGAGAGAGTTTGCAGATAGCGCGCCGCTGAGATCTGATCCTCAACCTCCAAACGACCCAACTGACCATAAGTCAGTTTCTTGAACTCCTCGCCTCGGAAACCCGTACCTCGACCATCGACGCAGACCACAACATAGCCATTCTGCACCATTGCATCCTCCCAACCGAGCACCCAGCTATCTGCTACGCTCTGCGAGCCCGGACCCGAATATTGAGTCATCAGCACAGGATATCTCTTCGTCTTGTCGAAATCCGACGGACGTACCATATATCCGTTCAGGCGGTCGCCACGCTCGGTGGTGAAGGTAAAGAACTCCTTACGAGGCAGGTCGATCGTCGCCTTCACATAATCGGCATTATCCTCCAACACACGCACCTGCTCGCCATTGGCACGATGCAACGTAACCACTTGCGGGGTATCCACCGACGAGAAGTAGCTGATGTAGTAGCGCATACCTCGGCTGGGAGCAATGCGATACATACCATCTCGATCGGTGATGCGACGCTTATCGCGACCATTGAGTTTCACCGAGTAGAGATTGCGACGCAGGGGCGATGTTTCGGTCGAGAGAAAATAGACACGTTCGTCAGTAACCTCAACCACCTCTGTTACCTCCCACGCACCCTCGGTCAATGCACGCAAACGACCGCGCGATGCGCTGTAAAGGTAGAGGTGCATATATCCACTCTCGGTTTCATTGCGCACAACAAAGCGGTCGCCATCCGAAAGGAAGGTAACTGTGCGATCATCAACACGCTCAACATAGCGAGGCGAACGCTCGTCATAGATCACACGCGACGCTCCATCGGTCGATGCCAGCAACACCTCGAAGTGGTTTTGCAGGCGATTCTCGCGGAAGAAATAGAGTTCGCCACGCGGCGTCCAGCCAATGCGAGGTATGTATTGATCGACCTCTGATCCGATATCAATTTTCGTACGCTCACCCGATGCAATATCATAGACATAGAGTTCGACCGTCGAGTTACGCTCACCCGCCTTCGGATACTTGAATTTATAGGGACGATTGTAGAGCTGGGCATCGTAGCGTATCATTTCGAACTCCTCGACCTCGCTTTCGTCGAAACGCAGGTAGGCCACCTTCTGACCATTGGGCGAGAAAGCAAACGCTCGAGTGAAGGCAAACTCCTCCTCATAGACCCAATCCGTTGCCCCATTGATAATATGGTTGCGCTTGCCATCGGTCGTTACGCGCTGCACCGCACCACCATTCTGCATATCAGCAATATAGAGATCATTATCGGCCACAAAACCTACCCAACGATTGTCGGGCGAGATCACCGCATCGCGCTTGCCCTCGATCGTAGGCGCAAGCACCTCGGCACGACCACCAACCTTTGCGACATAGTAATCGGCCGTGAACGAATGGCGATAGATTGGTGAGTGATTCGACGAGATGAGCAGCAGGCTCTCGTCCTGCGAAAACTCGTAGTCGCCAACACGTACTGCACCCTCAGCCTTTGCAAGTC
>JAZOMS010000151.1:0-1427 GCA_045654145.1 Alistipes sp.
TAAGACCGCTTGGCCTCCGACTTGTGCAATACCCCAGCTAATCAGTACGATAGCTACCAATCCGAGTTTGTCGAAACCCTTCATTTGGCTGAACTTCAAGTGACCATACCAAGCCATTGTCATAAACACGTTGGACATTACGAGCAGTCCGATTGTCATCAATCCTTTCATTGCGTTTGGAGTTAGAGTGTGTCAAAATCGGGCGCAAAATTATGTATTTTAATTCAAAATTCAAGATTCAGAATTCAAAATTATTTACTGTGCTTTCATTTGTGGCTCATCATTAGCTGGTGGGGGCCCGGCTGAAAGCCGCCCGCCAATGATGACGCGCCGCGTAGGGAGCGTGTTTATAGCACCGAAAAAGCCACGCCCAAAAGCGTGGCTCAATGTTGTTTATTCAAAATCTTCAACCGAGAGCGAGGGGTCATAGATACAGGGTGCACCGTAGATCTTTTCGACTTGTCGGCAGTAGCGTTTAATAGGCATTAAACCCATCTTGCGGCGCAGACGATTGAGCTTGCGGGGATTCTCGACGGGATAAACATATATTGGAGCATTGGCTTCGCTGCTACGATGTTGAACGGTCTGTGTGCCATAACGTTGCGGTGATCCTTGTCGCATACGTATTCGGTCGTACAATGTGGCGTAGTCGCTTTTGGAGATTGTGCCCGTAGCAACCTGCTGCTCTACGAGTGGCAGATAGCGCAACTGATAGTCGAGCGGTGCGTGGTCGATAACGAGCCAAATCGCATTGTTTGACTCTTTGGTGAGTCCTGGTGCCCACCCATTTTCGAGCAATTGAGCTACAATCGCTTGATTCGTCGAATCCACTTGCTCAATATGCTCTTGTGCCGCGAGCACTGCGTCAATATCGAGTTGATCACCACGTGTGAGTTGGATCATCGCCAGACGTGCCGACTGATCCGAGTTCTGAACCTCGCGTAAGAGCGAATCAATGTTTTGCGCCGTAACATTCGCTACGGCGCAAAATATAATAATTAATAGTATAACGCCCCTCCTCAAAATAATTTTGAATCTTGAATCTTGAATCTTGAATTGAGCGCAGCCTCCTTACTTCTTCTTCGTATAGGCGTCCGCCTTCTCTTTGATACGTGCGGCGCGGGTTGCGCTGTCGGGGTGGGTCGAGAACATCTGAGCCACCTTCGAGGCGGTCTGCGAGTTGCTGCTGCCCGCCATCTGGATCAACTTGTTCAGCGCGTTGTACATCGCATAGGGACTGCGACCGTTGGCGATACACATATTGAAAGCCTCCTCGTCGGCTGCAAACTCCTGTTTTTGCGAGAATTGAGCCTCGCCGTAAGCCGTAGCGATCGCACCGAGCTGCGAGTTGGTCAGGTTTTCGAGCGTGGGGCTGATCGAGCCGATAGCGTCTTTGAGTGCTGCGGTGCGATAAGCCTGCTTCATCA
>JAZOMS010000152.1:0-1020 GCA_045654145.1 Alistipes sp.
TGACGAACAGGTGGCAATCGTCGAGGCAGGCATCTCGCATCCTGACCAGATGGCACGCCTCGAAGAGATGATTCGTCCTGACGTGGCTATCATTACCAACATCGGTGAACAACACACCGAAAACTTTGCATCGCTCGACACAAAAATTGCAGAAAAGTTGGTCATTGCGCGACGGGCAAAGATGATAATCTACGATGGGTCTATCGAGCCGATAGCTCGTGCCGTAGAACTGCTTTCAGCCACGAAGATCGATTGCCGAAAATTTGCTGACGCAGACAACAGCCGACACGACCGTTCGTTGCAACGCTCAGCTGTGATGGCCGCAGCAATTTGGTGTACAATGGGTTGCGACAGCAATGGCGTACATCAACGAGTGAGAGCACTACGTCCGCTGGCAATGCGAATGGAGTTGAAAGAGGGGATCAACGGCTCGATCATCTTGAACGATTCGTCGAATGCCGATGTCAATTCGCTCACTATCGCCCTCGACGCCCTGCTGCGTTCGGCCGAGGGGCGCGACTGCACGCTGATCATTTCGGACGAACAACACCGCACAACAACGGCCGATTATTGGCGTCGTGTGGCTCAGCTCGCCTCACGTTCGGGCATTCGAACTGTACTCGGAGTGGGAGCAGGAGCCGAACAATTTGCCGATCTATTCGACTGCACAACACGATTCTATGCCACGCCTGACGAACTACTCAGCGGTCTTTATCCCGAAGATATAGCCAACCGAGCAGTGCTCGTCAAGTGTGCCTCGACGCCCGACTTCGAGCGTATGAGCCACAACCTCGAACAGCATAGCCATACCACCGTATTGGAAGTCAATCTCGATGCAATGCGTCGCAATCTGAACTACTATCGTTCGATCCTTTCGCCCAACACAATGTTGATGGCAATGGTCAAGGCGTCGAGCTACGGCAACGGTCGCCACGAGATCGCTCAAATGCTCCAAAATGAGGGCGTTGATGCTTTGGCGGTCGCTTTTGCCGACGAGGGAACAGCGTTGCGGCGACGTGG
>JAZOMS010000153.1:0-2324 GCA_045654145.1 Alistipes sp.
CAAGCCCGTACGCTCGTAGAGATAGCGTGCCTTCTGGCGGGCATTGCCTTCGAGTGTCGAGGCTGTTTCGGGGATCTCTTCCGTGATGCCCATCTGGCGGGGCGTTATAAGCTCATACCCGTCGCCCAAAACCGCTTGTACCTCAGCGAGTTTATGAGCATTGTTCGTTGCAAAAATCAGTTTCATAGCTCACTCTCTGCGATTATTTGACAACCTCCATCTGTCCCAGTCGATAGTCTACCGCGATCTTGTCGATAATGGTCTTAACAACGGTGTCGATGTCCGAGCCTGCCGAGTAGTCGGCGGGGCAGACGTGGTTAACGCGATTGTCGTGAATGAGCGACGAGAGATCCTTCTGCGCACCACGCTGGTTGGGGTTGTAGACCGCAATTGAGTGACCACCGAAGTTCTTCACAAGGCGCATACAAGGTATGTCGGTCGTGCCGTCGCCCACGTAGATCATACGCTTGAACGGAACGGGACGCTTGCTCTCCTCGATGTAGCGATTGACTAACGTCGCGTCGAAAACTGACTCCACACCCTTGTTAATCTTGAAGATAAACTGTGTTTTGTTGGTGTAGTTGACCGCTACGGCAGGCCAATAAGCGATACCATCGACATCGTAGAGGAACGAGCAGGCATAGATCTTGCGGAACTCACCCGCGATTGATGTACCCTCGATGATCTCTTTGATACCCGACGAGTTGATATAGTGCAACATCTTCACGCCGCGCTCGGCAGCGTAGGCGTTGATACGTGCAAACCACTGCTCGACACCCTCGTAGAGCGTGATGCGGCGACCCGACTCTTGGAAAGCCTCGCGTTTGAGCGAGAGCCCTGTGCCGCGAGCCTCTTGGATCATTCGAGCCATATATGTGAGGGTCATATCGGCGTCCTGCACGCGAGCCAGCTCGTTGCAATCGTGCCAAAACTCCTTGTTGCTCTTGCCAATTGCGGGAATGAAATCGTACTCCTGCATATTACCCGGTGAGAGTGTGCCGTCGAAATCGTAGATCATTGCGGCAGTTACCTGTTGTTCCATATTTTGTTTGTGTTAAGATTCAGATTGTAAAGGTAAGGTTTTTGACGGAATTTTCATTACATTTGCACAAAAGTAAACCGTAAAAAACGAAGAAAACTATGGAATTAAAAGAGTTATTGCACGTGCGCCGCAGCGTTCGTAAGTTCGAAGATCGCCCCGTGGAGCGCGAGGTGGTTGAGCAGTTGCTTAAAGAGGCGTTCACTGCGCCCTCGTCGCGCAATACACGCTCGACACGATATATGGTTGTTGAGGGACGCGAAATGATGGAGCGTATCTCGCAGATGCGCGACTATGGCGCAGCATTTATGAAGGATTGCCCGATGGCGATTATGGTTGCGGGCGACGAGTCGGTAACCGATCTGTGGGTTGACAACTGCTCGATCTCGGCTACGATTCTGCAACTCGCTGTAACTGACGCAGGTCTGGGCTCGTGCTGGGTACACATCAATGGTCGTCCTCAGCTCAAAGCTGAGCCCGAGGGTAAGTCGGCTGAGGAGTATCTGCGTGAGTTCCTGCCTATGCCTGCCGAGTGGCGTCCGTTGTGCTTCATCGCGTTGGGCTACCCTGCGCAGGAGGTTGCTCCCCATTCGGAGAAGGACGACTCGGATAAGGTGATTTGGGTTAAGTAGTGCGATGGAGGTAAGACTCGATAAGTGGCTTTGGGCGGTGCGCGTGTTCAAGACACGTAGCGACGCTGCCGATGCCATCCGTAGCAACCGCGTATTGGTCAATGACGCCTATGCCAAGCCTTCGCGCGATGTGAAGGTGGGCGATGTGATCTCGGTCAAGAAGATGCCCGTGGTCTATCAATATCGCGTTGTGGAGTTGGTGTCGAGCCGCCAGCCCGCTAAGAATGTACCTTTGTACGCTGCCGACATCACGCCTCAATCGGAGCTGGATAAACTCAACGTGCCGCGCGAAACGATCTTCATCGTGCGTGATCGCGGTACGGGTCGCCCCACCAAAAAGGAGCGCCGCGAGCTCGATTCGTTGATGGATAATCTCTATTACGACGACGAGGAGTAGCGATGGCACGTTTTGCGTTGGTTACGGGTGGATCGTCGGGCATTGGCGAGCAGTATGTGCGCCAGTTGGCTGCCGAGGGGCGCAACGTCGTTGTGGTGAGCAACCGCGACGATGAGAACCGACGTGTGGCTGAGGCTGTTCGGGCGGAGTTCGGGGTCGAAGTTGTGCCCTTGTGCATCGATCTGACCGAGCCGACGGCTGCCGAGCAGATCTATTCATTCTGCGAGGAGCGATCGATCGAAGTTGATGTGCTTGT
>JAZOMS010000154.1:0-4158 GCA_045654145.1 Alistipes sp.
CAAGACCATCAATACGGTGATTGTCGATACGGCCGGTCGTCTGGCTGTCGATGAGCAGATGATGCAGGAGATTGAGGCTGTGAAGGCAGCGACCAATCCGTGCGAGACGCTGTTCGTAGTCGATTCGATGACGGGTCAGGACGCTGTGAACACAGCTCGCGAGTTCAATGACCGTCTGGATTTCGACGGCGTTGTACTGACCAAGCTCGATGGTGATACGCGCGGTGGTGCCGCTATCTCGATCCGCTCGGTGGTGAACAAACCTTTGAAGTTCATCTCGAACGGCGAGAAGATGGACGCACTGCAAGTCTTCCACCCCGAACGTATGGCAGACCGAATCCTCGGTATGGGCGACGTGGTTTCGCTCGTTGAGCGTGCTCAGGAGCAGTACGACGAGGAGGAGGCTCGCAAGTTGAAGAAGAAACTCGTTAAGGATCAGTTCAACTTCAACGACTTCCTCTCGCAGATCGAGCAGATCAAAAAGATGGGTAACTTGAAGGATGTTGCCTCGATGATCCCCGGTATGGGTAAGGCGCTGAAAGATGTTGATATTCCGGACGATGCATTCAAGCAGACCGGGGCTATCATCGGTTCGATGACCCCCGCCGAGCGCGAGAATCCGTCGATCATCAACGCTTCGCGTCGTGAGCGTATCGCCAAAGGTAGCGGTACGGCTGTGGCTGAGGTGAGCAAGCTGCTCAAACAGTTCGAGCAGACCCGCAAGATGATGAAGATGGTTGCGGGCGGTGGCTTGCAGCAGAAGATGGCGCAGATGCGTCGCGGTGGCGGCTTCCGTCGATAATTATCGAGCAATATTTACAACAAATCCCCGTCATTTGGCGGGGATTTGTTATTATTAACGTTCTACTTTTTATTTTTCTTGTATTGTTTCATCAACAAATCATACGTAGGCATACCATATTTCTGCCAATACAGATAATGTTTGATGTAACTATGAGTATTGATGTCATAAATATATTCCTCCTTATTTTCCTCCTTTTTCAGTGGAATATTATTTTTATGGCAATATTCAAGTGTTTTAGATGTTAATTCTTCTGTTTGCACATTTTTATCTATAACCTGTTTAATTTTTCCACTTACATTTAATTCTTCAACTCTCGGCATTTCTCCTTCAAATTTCACCGCTGTTCCAGATGCGAGCCACTCTCCATACGAACTATTTCTCACTTTTACATCCAATATTCCATTTGCATTAAGTGCTTTCGCTGATTCTACAAGTTTGTCTAACATTCCTTGTAACGATGTCGGAGAAATCAATTTGCCATTTGAATTACCAGCATAATATTCCACGGTCATATTCCCAAGAGGAGTATAAGGCGTACCGTTATAATCTGAAAATGGAGAAAGATACATACCCTCACTTGCATAGCGAGTGTAATCAGTAAAATACACCGTGGTGTAAGGCGACCGTACATTATCAACAACGGTACAACTCGTCATCAAAATTGCAGAAACAATAATCATTAATTTTTTCATAGTACTTTTATTTAATTGGTTAGAAATTTACAAAAAAAGACGCGAGCAAATTTTCACTCGCTTCTGAGGTCTTGGACTACCCTACCAACGAAATGAAAGAAATGCCCGCGCCGAATACAGCGCAAGCATCAACTTTAATTCCTCATTGGTATCTAAAAGTGTCCAAGTTTCAGAAACGCGAAGAAAAGCCGATGTGCTTTATATGTTTATGTATAGTAATAGCTAAAATATTACATAGGCAAATGATTAATGGTTAATTCTATACAAAAATAGGATAAAATCGCAGAATTTCCTACCTTTGTGGCAAAATAATTTATGATATGCACAAATCAGGTTTTGTAAATATTATTGGCAACCCGAACGTGGGTAAATCGACGTTGATGAATGCGCTCGTCGGTGAGCGTCTGTCGATCATCACCTCCAAGGCGCAGACCACGCGCCACCGCATTATGGGCATTGTCAATGGCGATGATTTTCAGATCGTTTACTCAGATACGCCGGGTATTCTCAAACCCAACTACAAGCTCCAAGAGTCGATGATGCGTTTCGTGCGCGGTGCGTTGAAGGACGCCGATGTGTTGCTCTACGTTACCGACACGGTCGAGCACACCGATCGCTCGGCGGAGATCCTCGACAAGGTGGCGCAGAGCGACATTCCGACCATCGTCGTGATCAACAAAATCGACCTCACCACGCCCGAGGCGCTCGAAGCGCTGGTCGAGCAGTGGCACGAGCGTATGCCCTCGGCACGCATTGTACCCGTTTCGGCTAAGGAGAATTTCAATGTGGGTGGGCTGTTCGACCTGATTCTCTCGCTGTTGCCCGAGGGCGAGCCCTACTATCCCAAAGATACGCTGACCGACAAGACGTTGCGTTTCTTCGCCTCGGAGATTATCCGCGAGAAGATCTTCCTCAACTACGATAAGGAGGTGCCTTACAGCGTCGAGATCGCCATTGAGGAGTACCGCGAAGAGCCGAAGATCGACCGCATCTCGGCAACGATCTACGTTACACGCGACAGCCAGAAGGGTATCATCATCGGTCATAAGGGCGAGAAATTGAAGCGCGTTGGAATGCAGGCACGTGAGGATTTGGAGCGTTTCTTGGACAAGAAGGTCTTTCTGCAACTCTTTGTCAAGGTCAATGACGACTGGCGTAACAACGACCGCCAGCTGCGTCGTTTCGGCTACGAGCAGGAGTAGAGCAGTGAAAAATAATATAGGGACGGTCAAAAGACCGCCCCTATCAATTTTGTACGCGCGACGCTGATTTAGAACGAGAAACCGACGCCAAAGGTAAATGCGTGTCCGTTATATTTGCCGGTTTGGATAATGTAATCGCTATTAGCCACCATAACCTCTCCGTTTTTTTGCAGGAAGTTGTAACCAACCGTAAGGTCGATTTTGAAACGTGGTGCGATATGGAATCTATAACCGCCACCGATACCGCCCTGCATACCGACGTGAACTTTGTCCGAGCCACTGAAATTGACACCCATATTTGCGTAAGTGAGCCAACGGTTGCTATTTACGTCGTTGCTCCAAAAGTGCTTAGCCTCAAAAAGCAGAGGAATACCATAACCCGTGTAACCCGTAACGATACCCGTAGTCCAACGTGGGGTAACGGCATAATCGAAATTAAGGGTCAGCATATGCATATCAAGATATTCGCCTTTGACTTTCTGTTTGCCGATAAAATCATTTTCGATGGTCGTTGCTGCAAAAATTGCATAGTCATAACCCACGCCAAACGAGAACGGACCTTTGGGCTTTTTCTGAGTTTCGGTAGTTGTCTGTGCCGATGCGCTCGCTGCGAGCATTAGCATTACGGCTAATGTGATAAGTCTCTTCATAATTTCTATTTATTTTTTGTTAAGACGTCCGCCACCTATGCAAATGCCTAATGAAAGTCGGAAATTTTGGTAGTTAGCTTTGGTAATTCCGTATGACATAGTAAATCTAAAACGGTTGTAAAATTCTATACCAACTCGCGGGGTACAGATTACAGAATGCATTCTCTGGTCTTGGAAATTTTGGGTGTTATCATAGTCAAAACTATAATCGTAGACATTGCTCGCACCAATATAGCCAATCCCAATTCCCACAAATGGTGCAAAATTGCTACCGCGTCGGAAATTGTAATCGCTAAAAACTTGCAATGTTGTAGAGCGTGTTTGTACGTCAAATTTTTCGGTGATTACACGACCTCCAAATGATTGATCAAAACGCACTCCGATGTCAAATGGTTTCTCGAAATTATGACGCATTTCGAGACCGAGATTTACGCCTATTATATTTTTACCTGCAAGTTTCTGACCTGCTGCATTGAATCCCAAGCTAACCTCCCCTTCAAGATCTTTGACAGGCTGACTTGCAGTTGTCTGTGCCGCTGTGCTCGCTGCGAGCATTAGCATTACGGCCAAAGTGATTAGTTTCTTCATAATGCTGTAAATTTTAGGATTGTTGATATGTTTATTATTTAACGTTTTGAGCCTCGAAAATATTATTCTATGCATAATAAAAACAATTATTTCGATCTCTATGCAAAGATAAGAAATTTCCCCTCCCCTGCAAATTTTTTCGCCAAAAAAAATGCAGGAAAAGTGTAATTTTTATGATTAGACAATGGTATTTATGCCCTTAGCTTTGTTGCTTGGCATAA
>JAZOMS010000155.1:0-7324 GCA_045654145.1 Alistipes sp.
GAAGGTGCGTTTTGGCGAGAAGGGAGCTGCCGACTACACCAATCAGGGTAACTTCCGCATCCAATGGACTCATCAGCAGGATCCTAAGTTCCGCCCCGGATCGACCTTCTCGGCGAGTGTGAACTTTTCGACCAGCGGTTACTCGAAATATTCGGCTACGTCGCTTAATGACATCTTGGCGACACAGACCAACTCGTCGATAGCCTACTCGAAATCTTGGTCGGGCACACCCTTCTCGATGTCGGCTAATTTGTCGGTGTCGCAGAACTCGCAGAGCAAGGCCATCTCGGTAACGCTACCGACAGTGGTTGTCAATATGTCGCGTATCTACCCCTTCAAACGCAAGGAGGTGCTGGGTAAGGAGCGTTGGTATGAGAAGATTTCGATGTCCTACACGGGTAAACTGACCAACTCGGTGCAGACTACCGAGAAGGAGATCTTCACGCCTCAGACATTGGATAAGTTGCGCCACGGTGTCGAGCACTCGATACCCGTATCGACTTCGCTCACGCTGTTCAACTACCTGAACATCTCGCCTTCGGCAAACTATACCGAGAAGTGGTATTTCAAAAAGCAGGATCGTGCTTGGAATCCCGAAACGCAGACGGTCGATTATCTCGCGCCTGAGTATGGATTTTATCGTTTGTATAACTATAACTTCTCGGTGTCGGGTTCGACCAAACTCTACGGTATGTTCCGTTTCAAGAATCCGAAGGCTAAGATCAAGGCCATACGCCACGTCATCACACCGACAATCGGTTTCTCTTATGCCCCCGATTTCTCGAAGCAGAAATATGGCTATTACAAGGTCGTGCAGAGTGATACGACGGGTCGTGTGCAGATCTACTCTCCGTTCGAGGGTAATGCCTACGGTGTGCCGTCGTCGGGGCGTTCGGCGTCGCTCAACTTCTCGCTCAAACAGAATCTCGAAATGAAGGTGGCGAGCGATCGCGATACGACGGGTACGCGCATCATCAAACTGATCGACGACCTGTCGATTTCGGGCTCGTACAACTTCTTGGCCGACTCGATGAATCTGTCGAATATCAACCTGAGTTTCCGAACGACAATCTCGCAGAATTTCGGTATTCAGCTCTCGGCAATGCTCGACCCCTATCAGGTTACGCCCGAGGGCCGTCGTATCAATAAGTTCTCGCTGGCTAAGGGCAAGCTGGGTCGAATCATCAGTACGGGTTGGTCGTTTGGCTACTCGTTCCAATCGAAGAACAAGGGCTCGAAAGGCGCGAAGATGAATGATATCTCCTCGCAACCGATCGATCCGGCATACGCCAATCCATTCTCCGATCCCTATGGTACGATGGACCCGATGTTGAGGCGAATGTATATGGCCAATAGTTACTACGATTTTGCACTGCCGTGGAATTTCAGTTTCAACTATACGATCAGCTACGGTACATCGCTTGTCAATAATGGCACGACGGGTATCAAACGTAATGTTACCCAAACGCTCGGTTTCAACGGTAGTGTGAATCTGACGCCTAAGTGGGGTGTTACGTTCCAGGGCGGTTTCGACCTGATGACACGCAAACTGACCACGTCGTCGATATCGATCTCGCGCGACCTGCACTGCTGGCAGATGGGCTTTTCGTGGATCCCGTTCGGCTACCATAAGTCGTGGAGTTTCCACATTGGTGTCAAGTCGTCGATGTTGCAGGACTTGAAGTACGACAAGAGCCAGTCGATGTATGACAATCTGTACTAACAAGAAAGCTTAAACAAATATGAACTATTTTACCCAGCAAAGTATAGAATTAGCTAATCAGAGAGACTATCTTGATCAGTTATTTTCGGTTTATCCACTATCGCCCGATTCAATTCGAGTGATCGATGAGCAAGTGTGGGCGCGAATTGAGCATAATTTCAATAACCATAATAATATAGGTTTGTTTAAAGCTTTGTTAGATTTGGATTTATTCCCCATTAAAGATGGTTATGTGCCTTATTTTAGAAGAGATAGATCTGCAATCGAGCGCAATCCTAATACAGTTAATCGAATTTGTGGTAGGGTTCGAGAGTTAGGTCTTGATAGACTGTATGAAAAATGTACGCAGCCCAAGGAGACCAATCGTCAAATGGGATCGTTGTTTAGAAATTGGATAGAATCAGGTGTGCTCGGAGTATTTCCAGTTAACGAGGAAGTATTTGTCGCAAATAATGATAATGCAATACTTAGAGGGTCTGATGCTCAATTAAAAAGATTTGCGCAGAATCATTTAGGTTATATGCGATCAGACGATAAGGGTATTGATTTCTTAGCTCGTTTTAATGGGGTGTACATTATCGGAGAGGCAAAGTTCATTTCGGACGAGGGTGGTCATCAAAATGATCAATTCTTGGACGCAATGACGACTATTGGTTGCGTAGCAAATGAAAATGTAAGGAAGATAGCTATACTTGACGGAATTTTATATATTCCAGGGCGAAAGAAAATGTATAGAGCTATAACAGAACGAAATGTCCCTGTAATGAGCGCATTGTTACTGAGAGACTATTTATATTCGGTACGATGAACAAGAACAGAAATATTCTAATACAAGGCGATAATTTAGACGCGATGCAATTACTCATTGCGAATGGTTATAAGGGTAAGATAGATTTGGTATATATTGATCCGCCATTTGCAACAGGAGGTGTGTTTGCTGTTGATTCAGACGGGCGAGTTGCAACTATCAGTAAATCATCAGATTCAGCAATTGCATATGAAGATACGTTAAAAGGAGAAGCGTTTATTGATTTCCTTAGAGCACGTGTAGCACTTATTTATGAACTCTTGTCAGATAATGGGTCATTATATTTGCATATTGACTATAAAATAGGTCATTATGTAAAGGTTATGTTAGATGAAATCTTTGGTGCTGAATCTTTTAGAAATGACATTACGAGAATAAAATGTAATCCTAAAAACTTTGCGCGCATTGGATATGGCAACATAAAGGATATGATATTATTTTACTCAAAAAGTACCGCGCCAATTTGGAATGCACCAAAAGAGAAGTGTAGCGAAACTGATATCGCAAGATTATATAATAAGGTTGATGCAAATGGGCGTCGATACACAACTGTACCTATACACGCGCCAGGTGAAACCAACAACGGTGAAACAAGTAAACCGTTCAAAGGCATTCTTCCTCCCAAAGGTCGCCATTGGCGTTGCTCAGTTGAGGAATTGGAACGTTTAGATGCAGCCGGCTTGATAGAATGGTCAAGTAAGGGGAATCCAAGAAAGATTAACTATGCAGACGACCATTTAGATAAAAAGATCCAAGATATATGGGAGTATAAGGATCCTATTCGTCCGACATATCCAACCGAAAAGAATCTTAAAATGCTCGAACTCATAGTGAAAGCATCATCGTCGCCCGATTCGATTGTGATGGATTGTTTTTGTGGTTCGGGTACAACTTTGATTGCATCGATGTTGCATTCTCGTCGTTGGATCGGGATTGATAAGTCGGAGATTGCAATTGAAACCACAAAGAAACGAATTGCGGATTTGCATTTCTTTGAAAATGAAAAAGAGTATGATTTTTTAACAATTAAAAACAAATAGAAACACAAACAACTACTATGAAAAAACAAATTCTGATTGCTGCTATGGCACTTACTACACTTGCGGCTTGTCAGAGTGATGTCAATCCGCTGTTGGCTGATTGGAACACTCCCTACCAGACTCCGCCTTTCAACGAGATCAAGGTTGAGCACTATGCTCCCGCATTCGATGCGGCTATTGCTGAGGCTCGTGCTGAGATCGACGCTATCGTAGCCGATACGGCTGCTCCCACCTTCGCAAATACGATCGAGGCTTTGGAGCGTGCCGGTAGCAAATTGACCCGTATTGAGTATGTATTCTTCAACATTTTGGAGGCTGACGCTAACGAGCAAATGCAGCAGGTGTCGATGGAGGTACAGCCTAAGCTGACCGAGTACTCGAATGACGTAATGCTCAATCCTGAGCTGTTTGCTCGCGTGAAGGCTGTTTACGACCAGCGCGAGTCGCTTGAACTGTCGCTCGAAGAGGCTAAGTTGCTCGAAAAGACCTATAAGAGCTTCTCGCGCAACGGTGCAGCACTCGACGAGGAGAAGAAGGCTCAGTATCGTGAGATTTCGGCTGAGTTGTCGCAGCTGACCTTGCAGTTTGGTCAGAATGTGCTGGCTGCAACCAATGCCTTCACCTATAACATCACCGACTCGACCGTTGTGGCTGAGTTGCCTGACTTCGTTAAGGAGGGTCTGGCAGCTGATGCCAAGGCTCGTGGCGAGGAGGGCTGGACTGTTACGTTGCAGGCTCCGAGCTATGGTCCCTTTATGACCTACTCGTCGAACCGTGAGTTGAAGGAGCAGCTGTGGCGTGCCTACAACTCGCGTGCTATGGTCGATGGCGCAAACGACAACCGTGAGATCGTTAAGCGTATCGCCGAGTTGCGTTTGCAGATGGCTAATCTGCTGGGCTATGCTACCTATGCTGACTACGTATTGGAGGAGCGTATGGCTGAGAGCGCTGACAACGTGAACAACTTCCTCAAAGAGTTGCTCGACGCAACCAAAAAGTATGCTGATAAGGACTACGCAACCATCAACGCATACGCCAAGTCGCTCGGTTTGCAGGGCGAAGTTATGCCTTGGGATTTCAGCTATTACAGCGAGAAGTATAAGAACGAGAAGTATGCTCTGAGCGACGAGATGGTTAAGCCCTACTTGAAGCTCGACAACGTTAAGAAGGGTGTATTTATGTTGGCAACCAAACTCTACGGTTTGGAGTTCAAGGAGAACACCGAGATCGCGCCTTACCACCCCGAGGTATCGGTTTATGAGGTTTACGATGCTACGGGTAAGATGATGGCGATCCTCTATCTCGACTTCTTCCCCCGCGAGACCAAGCGTGGTGGTGCGTGGATGACCGAGTTCCGTGCTGCAAGCTTCGATGAGGAGGGCAACGAGATTCGTCCTCTGGTATCGCTCGTTATGAACTTCACTAAGCCGACCGAGAACACTCCGTCGTTGTTGACCTTCGACGAGTTCACCACCTTCCTGCACGAGTTTGGTCACGCACTGCACGGTATGTTGGGCGAGGGTAAGTATGCGTCGCTGACCGGTACGAGCGTATACCGCGACTTCGTTGAGCTGCCTTCGCAGTTGTTGGAGAATTGGGCAACCGAGAAGGAGTACCTCGACTTGTGGGCAGTTCACTACGAGTCGGGCGAGCAGATGCCTGCCGAGTTGATCTCGAAGATTGTTGACGCTAAGAACTACTTGGCTGCTTACTCGAACGTTCGCCAGCTCTCGTTCGGTATGACCGATATGGCTTGGCATAGCCTAACTGAGCCCTATAAGGGGGATGTAGAGGCATTCGAGAAGGCCTCGATGAAGCCCTCTCAGGTTGTTCCCGAGGTTGAGGGTACGGGTATGGCTACCTCGTTCTCGCACATCTTCTCGGGTGGCTATGCTGCTGGTTACTACGGTTATAAGTGGGCTGAGGTGTTGGATGCCGATGCTTTCTCGCTGTTCAAGGAGAAGGGCATTTTCAATACCGAGGTTTCGACGTCGTTCCGCGAGAATGTGCTCTCGAAGGGTGGTGTTGAGCATCCGATGGAGCTTTACGTCCGTTTCCGTGGTCATAAGCCCGACCAGAAGGCTCTGATCGAGCGTATGGGTTTGGAGTAAACTCCCGCACGGTGAATAATTGATCGAATACAAAGGCTTGCCATCCTCGCAGTAGGGTGGTGGGTCTTTAATGTCTTAACTTAATATTAGTTTGAAATTATGAAAAAACATTCGTTTTCTCAGTGGCTGGTGGCTCTCCGCCCGTGGTCGTTTCCTGCATCGGCAATGCCCGTAGCCGTAACGCTTGCCTATCTGTTGTGGCGCGGTGCTGAGATTGATTGGTTGGCGGGCGTATGGGCATTCGTTAATATAGTTGTGTTCCACGCCGCAGGCAATGTTTGGAGCGACTATTTCGACTTCCGCAAGGGTGTCGATGCCGAAGATACATTTGGTGCAAAGACAATGACCAGCGGTGAGTTTACACCACGAGAGATGTTGCGTTTGGCAGTGGGATTGTTGATCGTGGCATTAGCGCTGGGCGTAGGTTTGATGTTACGTGCAGGTCTGCCTCTGTTGTGGTTTGGTTTGGCGGGTGCGCTGACGGTGCTTCTATATCCACGATTGAAATATAGTGCGCTGGGCGATGTCGATATTATGTTGGCTTATGCGCTGTTGCCTACGCTCGGAACCTCGTTCGTAGCAACGGGCGCGCTGGTATGGGAGGTGCTTTGGTTGGCAATTCCCGTGGGGTTGATTACGGTAGCAATTCTTCACGCGAATAATACACGCGATATAGTTACCGATGCTCGCGCCCAGATCAAAACCTTTGCTATGAGCATCGGTCGCAAGCCGTCGAAGGTGATCTACGCTTTTGAGGTACTCTTCCCATTTGTTTGTATTGTGGGTTGCATTGTTGCAGGGATACTACCTATTTGGGCATTGCTGACCGTGGTGGCTGTTGTGCCGGCGTGGCAAGGTGCGCGCGATATGTTGCGCCACGATGATGCATCGACCGAGCTGATTGCCAACCTCGATGAACGTACTGCCAAACTGCAACTCATTTTTAGTCTGTTGTTTACTATTGCTCTTGTAGTGGCTTACTTCGTATGAAACGTGTCGGTTTAGCCATCGTTTTGGCATTTGTGCTGTGGACGGTGATGTTCTCACCGTGGAGTGCTCCGCATCTCAATTTTTGGGCATCAATGACCATCTCGGCGGCACTGTTGATGACCATCGCTACGTTGGCACGCCCGTCGTGGTGGCGCGATATGAAGTGGAGCTGGTCGAACATTGCACTCGGAGTGGCCATCGCAGTGGTGCTGTGGGGTGTATTCTGGGTGGGAGATAAACTCTCGCAACTGATGTTCGATTTCGCCCGCCCGCAGGTCGATTCGATCTATGCAATGAAAGATGGCACCTCATCGACTCTGATCGCTATCGCACTGCTGGTGTTGATAGGTCCTGCCGAGGAGGTGTTTTGGCGCGGCTATGTTCAGCGCACGCTCTCGGAGCGTTGGGGGGCAAACGCTGGTTTTGTAGCGGCGACGGCCGTATATACATTGGTACACGTCGGCTCACTGAACTTTATGCTGATTATGGCATCGATGGTTTGCGGTATTGCGTGGGGTTTGCTCTATCGCTTGATGCCAGAGCGATTCTTGGCTATTGTGCTCTCGCACGCGCTGTGGGATGCGGCAGTGTTTGTTATCTTTCCGATAATGTAACAATCTGATACACTGTAAATAATAAAGGCGTTGTTCGC
>JAZOMS010000156.1:0-4026 GCA_045654145.1 Alistipes sp.
AGCACGCCAATGCTCATCATTCGATTGAAATGCAACGTGCGTAAGCGCGTAATGCGCAATGCAACGATCATCATAAGAAACGGAATGACGATGCCAAACAGACCGAATGATTTGCCAATCAGTAGGTTGGCAAACATAGCTCCATTGCGACCGCAAAGATTCTCAAAGGTAATCATCGCAAGTCGATCAGCGTTACCCTTGAACCGAGCATAGTCAGCCAATGCACTGCAATCAACCTTCCAATTGAGCAGATAGAATAGTATTGCCAAGAGTAGATAGATACCCGCGAAGAGCATTATCAACCCGATGGTCCAACGCATAGTTTGTCCACCCTTTTTTGTCGAAGTGGAGTTAGTTTTGGGAGTGTTGTTTTTATTTGAGGGCATAATTACTCAATTTATTCCACGAAGATAAGAAAAAAAAATGTATCTGCGAACTATCCCCTCAAAATTATCTTGAAATGATTCGGAATGCTTTGTTTGTCAAACGATTGAGATAATCATCTGATGCAAAGGTTTGGAATGTGTATTGTGCTTGATTATTCGCCTTGGCTCGTAGTTCGAATTGATCAAGCAACTGTTCAACGCGTCGTGCAACTGCGGGTGCAGGATCAATCACTGCCACTTCGCGTTCGCCAATCACTCGTTCGATCACCTCGCGCAGGAAAGGGTAGTGCGTGCAACCCAAAACGATCTGATCGGCGCCCTCCGTAAGCAATGGCTCGACCACTCTGCGTACAGCCTCTTCGGCTTCGGGTGTCGATTCGAGGTTCTGCTCGACAATCTCGACAAAGCCTTCACCGACAGCTGTGATAAATCTTGCACGATCGGCATAACGGGCTGATGTCCTGAGGAATAGGTCGCCGCCAAGCGATCCTGCCGTAGCTAACACGCCGACAACGCCTGTGCGTGTGGCCATTGCTGCGGGTTTTACTGCGGGCTCCATTCCGATGATTGGTGTGTTCGAATATTTCTCTCGCAGGAAGTCGATGGCGGCAGCCGTAGCGGTATTGCACGCTACGACGACCATCTTGGCGCCATCAGCTATCAGCTTGCCGACAGCCTCATCGGCAAAACGACGAATCTCCTCTTTCGAGCGACCGCCGTACGGGCAATTTGCTCCATCGGCTAAGTACGTGAGCGATTCATTGGGCAGTTTGGCGTGTAGCTCGCGCCACACGCTCAAACCTCCCAAACCAGAATCATATACCCCAATAGGGTTGTTATTGCCCTTAGTATTCAATTGTTTATGGTGATTACTTCAACTTCTCCTCGATCCACTTGCGAGCATTGACGAATGCCTCGATCCAAGGTGTAACTTCGTCCTCGCGCTGCTCGGGATAGTAGGCCCAATTCCAAGGCTTGATAGCGCGCTCCAAGTGAGGCATCATTGCTACGTGGCGACCATCAGCCGATGCAACGCCAGCAACTGCATAGTCGCTACCATTGGGGTTAGCAGGGTAATCAGCATAGCTATATTTAAGTGCGATGTTGTAGTGTTTCTCATCCATCGGTAACGAGAATTTGCCTTCGCCGTGAGCCACCCAGATACCCAACTTTGAGCCAGCCAACGAGCTGAACATCACAGCGTTGCTCTGCTCAACGTCCAGACCCACGAACGACGACTCGAACTTGTGGCTATCGTTGTGCAACATTCTCGGCTTAACTGCGTCCTCGGGGGTGATCAGACCCAACTCGATCATCAGCTGGCAACCGTTGCAAACGCCGAGCGACAGGGTGTCCTCACGTGCGTAGAAGTTATCCAAAGCGCGCTTAGCAGCCTCGTTGTAGAGGAATGCACCTGCCCAACCCTTAGCCGAGCCAAGTACGTCCGAGTTCGAGAAACCGCCGCAGAAGACGATCATATTTACATCCTCCAAAGTCTCGCGACCACTCACTAAGTCGGTCATTGTTACGTCCTTAACATCGAAACCAGCCAAGAACAGCGAGTATGCCATTTCGCGCTCACCATTTGTACCCTTTTCGCGGATAATAGCAGCCTTCACGCCCGTACGCTCACGACGCTTAGGATCGATGCCGAGCGACTTGTATGTACCCTCGAAGCCCTCGGGGAAGAGGAACTGCAACGGCTGTTGAGCATAGTTTGCGTAACGCTCGGCAGCCTTCTTTTCGCCACTTTGACGGCAATCGAGCAGGTACGAAGTCTTGTACCACAGATCGCGCAGGTGGTTCTGCAACAGCTCGAACTCTACGCCACAAGCCTTAACTACGAATTGGCGATCCATATTCACCTCGCCCAAGTCGTAAGCATCAACGCCAGCTGCGCTAAGTTCAGCAATAACAGCCTTAGCGTCTGCAACTTGCAGCACCATAGCAGGTTTCTCGCTGAACAATACACGAATCAGATCCTGCTCGCCCAATACATCGAGGTTGATCGTTGCACCCGTCGAATTGTCTGCAAAGGTCATTTCGAGCAGAGCGGTAATCAGACCACCACCCGAAACATCGTGGCCGGCCATCACCTTACCCTCACGAACTAACTTCTGTACGCCCTCGAATGCCGTAGCGAAGTAGGTTGCCGACGCGATGTCGGGAGCTTTGTCGCCTACCTTGCCAACGGTCTGAGCAAATGCGCTACCGCCCAACTCGAACTCCGAGCGGCTCATATCAACGTAAACCAAGTTGCTCTGCGCGTGCTTCAATGCTGCGCGAACACACTGCTTAACGTCGCTAACCTCGGCAGCCGAAGTGATGATCACCGTACCCGGTGCGATCACTGCCTTGCCATCCTTATATTTCTGTGTCATCGACAGCGAGTCCTTACCAGTCGGGATATTGATACCCAACTCAACTGCCATATTGCTCGCAGCCTCCACTGCGTCATACAGACGTGCATCCTCGCCCTCGTTGCGGCAGGGCCACATCCAGTTTGCGCTGAGCGAAACGCCCTTCAAGCCGTAGCTCAACGGAGCCAATGCAATGTTGGTCAGAGCCTCGCCAATAGCAAGGCGCGAACCTGCCTTCGGATCGATCATCGCAGCTACGGGAGCGTGGCCAAGAGCTGTTGCGATACCTGCTTTGCCCTGATAATCAATAGCTACGGCAGCGTAGTCGTTCAGCGGTACCTGTACCTCACCTGCGGTCTGCTGTACAGCGATCTTACCCGTTACCGAGCGGTCAACCTTGTTGGTCAGCCAATCCTTACAAGCAACGCCCTCGATTTGGAGCACCTGCTCGATGTATTTAATGATGTTGGTAGTCGAGTACTTAACCTTGTCGAAATTACTTGCCTTCTTCGAGTCGCGCATAATCGTGCGGGGAGCCTTGCCGAACATATACTCCAACTGCCAGTCGATAGGTTTCTCGCCCGTGCGGTTATCAACGAATGTAAACTGCATATCGCCCGTAGTCTCACCGATGGTGTACATCGGCGCACGCTCGCGATCGGCGATGCGCTTCAAATGGTCGATATATTTCGCGTCAATCACCAGACCCATACGCTCCTGCGACTCGTTACCGATGATTTCTCGGTGCGAGAGGGTAGGATCGCCAATAGGCAACTGATCGATGTCGATTCGACCACCTGTAGCCTCGACCAACTCACTGAGGCAGTTCAAGTGCCCACCTGCACCGTGGTCGTGAATCGAGATGATGGGGTTGTTGTCCTCCTCACTCACGGCACGGATAGCGTTGTAGGCACGTTTCTGCATCTCAGGATTCGAACGCTGGATGGCATTCAACTCGATATCGCTCTGATACTCACCCGTTGCTACGCTCGACACTGCGCCACCGCCCATACCGATGCGGTAGTTATCACCACCGAGCAACACAACCTTATTGCCTGTCGTGGGCTCATCTTTCAAACTGTCAACTTTGCGGCCATAGCCGATACCGCCAGCCTGCATAATTACCTTGTCGTAGCCGAACTCTTTGCCCTGCTCGCCGTGCTCAAAGGTAAGCAATGAACCACAGATCAGCGGCTGACCGAACTTATTACCGAAGTCGCTTGCACCGTTCGATGCCTTGATCAGGATGTCGGCAGGAGTCTGATAGAGCCACTTGCGCG
>JAZOMS010000157.1:0-12391 GCA_045654145.1 Alistipes sp.
TGACCGATGTCGCGGCGGCAATACTTACCCTCGTAGTTGATCTGCTCGATGGTGCCGTAGCTCTTTGCCAATGCCGTCGGGATATCCTCAGCCAGCGAGGTTACTGCCAGCACACGACCGCCCGAAGTGAGCGTTTCGCCCGCCTTCGATGTTGTACCTGCGTGGTAGACCTTTGTGCCTTCGGGTGTAGGAAGTTCCAAACCGCTGATCTGCTTACCCTTCTCGTAATCCTCGGGGTAGCCGCCCGACACGCAGACAACCGTAACGGCCGTGCGCGGGTCGATACGCAGGTCCACTTCATCAAGCTGACCGAAGGCGATACCCTCGAAGAGCTCCATAATGTCGCTCTCGATACGGGGCAGCACAACCTCGGTCTCAGGGTCGCCCATACGGACGTTATACTCGATTACGTATGGATCGCCATTGCAGTTCATCAGACCGATGAACACAAAGCCGTGATAGTCAATCTTGTCGGCCTCCAAGCCTGCGACGGTCGGGCGCACGATGCGCTCCTCGACCTTGCGCATAAACTCCTCGTTGGCAAACGGAACGGGCGAAACAGCTCCCATACCGCCTGTGTTCAGACCCGTGTCGCCCTCGCCGATACGCTTGTAGTCCTTAGCTACGGGCAGGATCTTGTAGTTCTTGCCGTCGGTCGCTACGAATACCGAGCACTCGATACCGCTCAGGTACTCCTCGATCACCACGCGAGCACCCGCCTTGCCAAACTTGCCGTCGAACATCTGCTCCAATTCGTGGCGAGCCTCCTCCAACTCGTTGAGGATCACCACGCCCTTGCCTGCTGCCAGACCGTCGGCCTTCAACACGTAGGGGGGACGCAGCGTGCGCAGGAACTCAACAGCATCCTCGACCTGACCCACACCGAACGAGCGGTAGGCAGCCGTGGGCACGTTGTGGCGCATCATAAATGCCTTGGCATACTCCTTACTGCCCTCCAAACGAGCACCCTCGCCCGAGGGACCGATCACCGGAATGTGATAGATGTCGCTGTCGCTGTGGAAGAAATCGACCACACCACGCACCAGCGGATCTTCGGGACCTACGACCACGAGGTTGATGTTGTTGCGCAGCACAAACTGTTTGATGGTGCCGAAATCGGTCGGCGACACTTCGACATTTGTGCCTTCGAGCGCAGTGCCGGCATTACCCGGTGCGATATAGAGGTTTGCGGTGCGGGGACTGCGCGCGATGCAGTGAGCAAAGGCGTGTTCGCGGCCACCCGAACCGAGCAAAAGAACATTTACGTTTTGAGGTAATTTCATATTTTTGAATTTGTCTGTTTGGACAAAGATAACAATTATTCTCGTTCTACCAAAATATTTTTGGATATTTGCAATAGACTAAACGTTCCGAATTATGAAACGGCTTGCTTTGCATATTATTGCGATTTTGACCCTTGCGACCGCAGCTGCCCGCCACGGTGCGTAACAAAGAGAATAAATCGGTTCGCAAAGAGAGCGACGTACATTATCTGTACGACGGCAGGGCAACTGCACCGAGCGTCGAATGATATACCAAACCGATTAGGCAAGATTTTCACAACAATCAAAACTCCGTTCGGCTATTGCACGACCCGAATATTTGTGGTATTTTTGTGTGAAGTTGAACCCGTGATAATAATACAAAAAAGGATATAACCCACTATGTTTTTGGAAAATGCCAGCCGTAAAGGCTATATCGAGGTGATCTGTGGATCGATGTTTTCGGGCAAGACCGAGGAGCTGATCCGCCGCCTCAAACGCGCCAAGTTTGCCAATCAGCGTGTCGAAATCTTCAAACCCAAGCTCGATGTGCGCTACTCGGAGGAGGATGTGGTGTCGCACGATAGCAATGCTATTCGCTCAACACCAGTCGATTCGTCGGGCAACATACTGCTGATGTCGGCCGATGTCGATGTTGTGGGTATCGACGAGGCGCAGTTCTTCGACCAGAACTTGGTCGATGTCTGCCGTCAGCTGGCCGACAATGGTGTGCGTGTGATCGTGGCGGGTTTGGATATGGATTACCGAGGTGTGCCGTTTGGTCCGATGCCTGCGCTGATGGCCACGGCCGAGTATGTAACGAAGGTACACGCAATCTGCGTTCGATGTGGCAATCTGGCGCACCACTCGCACCGCCTGACAGCCGATGACAAGCTCGTAATGCTCGGTGAGAAAGACACTTACGAGCCCATCTGCCGCCACTGCTTCCGCGAGCTTTATCAAGAAAAATAGGATTGGGGTAATTCAAAATTATAGCCGCACTCGAAAGTGCGGCTTTTTTGTTTGTAATATCGAAGCAAAGTCTGATTTTGAATTACACAATCTCGGCAACGGTGAAGGTGCTGCCGCCAATGAAGATCGCATCGTCCTCGGTGGCCAGCTCTCGGGCACGGGCAACCGCCTCGCGCACTCCGCGTACCACCTCGCCCTGCAAGCCGAACTCCGAGGCACGTTGTGCCAGCTCCTCGGCACCCAGCGCACGAGCTACCGAAGCCTGCGTAAAGATGTAGTGCGCCTCACGTGGCAACAAGGGTAGAACAGAGTCCAAATCCTTCTCACGCACCACGCCCAAGACTATATACAATCGTTTGCACTCCAATCGTTTGAGTTGTTCGGCAACGTAGCGCAATCCGTGGGCATTATGTCCCGTGTCGCAGACTACCGTAGGGCGTTTGCCGAGCCTCTGCCAGCGCCCCTGCAACCCCGTTGTGTGGGCGGCACTGCGGCAACCCTCGACCAGCGCGCGGGTCGAGATCGACACCTGCGTACGGCGGTGCAGCACCTCCATCGCTCCGAGTGCAGTGATGATGTTGCGACGCTGGTAGTCGCCACCCAGATCGAGGTCGAGGCAGTACTCACGCTCGTCGCCAGCGCGCCGCACGCAGAAACGGCTGCCACGCTCGTTGCTCTCGCTCCAAACCAACTCGAAGAGCTCCTCGGCATAGTAGAGTTCGGCCCTCTGTTCGTGTGCCACACGCTCGAAGACAGGGTCGGTTGTGGTTGAGTGCTCGCCGATGATTGTGGGCACTTCGGGCTTGATAATACCCGCCTTTTCGGTAGCAATCTCGGTCAGGGTCGAGCCGAGCAGATCGGTGTGGTCGAGGCCGATATTGGTGATCACCGAGGCGATCGGAGTGATGATGTTGGTAGCGTCTAAGCGACCTCCGAGTCCCGTCTCGATCACGGCTACCTCAACCCCCTCACGACTGAAATGGTCGAATGCCATTGCGGCGGTCATCTCGAAGAACGACAGCCCGATACGCTCCATCGCCGAGCGGTGCGCCTCAACAAATTCGACCACCTCACGCTCCGAGATCTGAGAGCCATCAACACGGATTCGCTCACCGAAATCGTGCAGGTGGGGCGAGGTGCAGAGGCCCGTTCGGAAGCCTGCCGCCTGCACCTCCGCAGCGATGATGTGCGAGGTCGAGCCCTTGCCGTTAGTGCCGGCGATGTGGATGGTGGCGTAGTGGCGGTGAGGGCGACCGAGGTAGGTCATAAACTCCTCGATGCGGTCGAGCCCGGGTTTATATGCATCGCCACCTGCGTCCTGAAACGAGCGCAGCGACGTGTAGAGATAGTCGAGTGTCTGGGTGTAGTTCATCACGTGATTAATTTACGAGGTGGTTGCGACGGCGAATGCGGTATGCAACAAAGTATAATGCGCAGAGCAACAGTAGATAACAGCTAAGTCGAGCCACATAGTCGCCATAGCGAGAGTAGAGCGTCAGTCGCTCCTCGACAGGCACTTCTGCCGTGAGTACGCCACGCTCGTCCCAACCCATCGACGAGATCACCTGACCGCGTGGCGAGATGAATCCCGAGATACCCGTATTGGCACTGCGAGCCACGCTACGGCGATTCTCGATAGCGCGCAGACGCGAGTAGGCAAAGTGTTGGCGGTGGCCGTTGGTTTTGCCCCACCAGCCGTCGTTGGTGATCACCGACATCACCTTTGCACCCTGACGCACAAACTCTGAGTAGAACTCGCCATAGACTGATTCATAGCATATTGCAACGCCAATGGGCGCTTCGTTCGAACCGAAAAGTTTAGGTGCAGGATCTGTACCGAGCTGTCCCGACGAGCCACCAAGCTCGACGATCAATCCTGAGATCAACGACATCAATCGTGGATAGGGCACCTTCTCGGCACCCACCACCAACTTGATCTTGTGGCGCACGTCGAACTCCCCACGCGGGGCAAATTCGAGTGCCGAGTTATAGACATCATAGCGCATTTGTCCACGCACACGAGCCGTCGTCGAGGCGGGCGCTCCGAGCGGATAGTAGCGCAGTGTGCTGGCACCCGTAATCACCGATCCTTCAGTCAGATGCTCTTGCTGCACGGTTCGCATATTGGCGATCGATGCCGACGACCAATCGTTCTCCCAGATGGCGCTGTTTGCACCCAAAGCGGTCTCGGGCAACAGCACGTAACGGCTATCCGCGGGGCACTGCTCGATAAGCGCACGGAAGATCGAATCTTGAATATCGTCGGGAAGGTCATATTTCTGATCGAGAGGCCAGCACGAGAAGTTGGGTTGCACGACGCTGATCTTCACCTTTTCGTCGCTCTCGTCGTAGCTGAACCACAACACTGCCGACACCACCAAAGGCACTACGACAGCCACCACGCCCGCCACAGCGCGACGCACCGAACGTGAGCGTAAAGCCTCGAAAAAGAGCAAGTTACAGATGAGTACCCACAGCGAGCCACCATACGTACCCGTCCATTCGTACCATTGCACTGCCCACACATCCGTAGCGAATCCGTTACCCAGCGTGAGCCACGGGAACGAGGCCTCGGTCGTGAGGTAGAAGTACTCCAAGGCGATCCACGCCCCGACAAATGTGCAGTAGGCCAGCGATCGCGGTGCGTGTTTCGAAACGTAGTGGTACGCCATCACCGCCACGGTAGGCAGTGTGGCGGTTACGAGCAGAGCTGCCACCGCCCCTGCGGGGGTCGAGTTCCAGATCCACCAGCAGGTTACGATTGCCCAAGCGAGCATTGTGAGCCACGTCCAGCCCGCCACGCGCCAAAACGATCGACGCGTAGCGTCGTAGCCCTCCGAGATGAGCAGAATCGGCACCAAAGCCACCACCAGCGTGAGTCCCGTTCCGCGCAGCCAGCCCGACGAGAGCAGCAGAACAGCCAACGCGAACAATAAAAATCTATTTCGAAGTAAGTTTTGCATTTTTCTCTGCGATTTTGTCCGCAAAGATAGCAGAATCTCGCAACTATCGCAATAGCCGACGTGCTCTGACAGCAGTTTGTCGCACGTGAGCGGTTACAATATTCGTTTAACGAGCTTAAAGAGTTTGTAGGGCATATACCTAAATGGCAGATCCAGCCACGTCGGGGTCGTTACCACAGCACGGATGTGCGAGAAGACCTTGAACGACTCGATGCCGTGATATGACGAGATGCCCGAATTGCCGACACCGCCAAACGGAAGGTTCTCGTTGGCGATGTGCATAATGGTGTCGTTGATGCAGGCGCCGCCCGACGAGGTGTGTCGCAGCACTCGCTTTGCACTTGCTCGATCGCCAAAGTAGTAGAGTGCCAGCGGCTTTTCACGCTCGTTGACAAAGGCAATCGCCACGTCGGTGTTGCCGAATGTTACGATCGGGAATATCGGACCAAAGATCTCTTCACTCATAATGGGGCTTGCAGGATCGACATTGTCGATGATCGTCGGGGCGATATATCGTGTCGATCGGTCGTAGTCGCCACCTGCGACAATCTCAGCGCCGTGCAGATAACCCGTCAGGCGGTCGAAGGCTCGCTCACTCACGATGCGGACAAAATGCTGACTCTCGGCGGGATTCATACCTAAAAGATTCTCGAATTCACGCTTCAATGCCTCGATCAGCGATGCTTTAACATCCTTATGCACAAGTAGATAGTCGGGTGCGATGCAGGTCTGACCCGCATTGAGCGACTTGCCCCACGCGATGCGTCGTGCCGCAATGGCTATGTCAGCTGTGCGATCAACGATGCAGGGGCTCTTGCCTCCCAATTCGAGCACCACGGGGGTCAGGAACTTCGCTGCCGCACCCATCACCTTGCGACCCAAATCGGGGCTGCCCGTGAAGAAAATAGTATCGTAACGCTGCTCCAACAGCACGGCATTGACTTCACGATTGCCCTGAACCACAGCGATATAATCACTGTCGTAACTCTCCGTTATAAGCTCTTCGAGCACTCGGCTCACGTGGGGGACGTATGGCGAGGGTTTGAGTACCGAGGTACATCCTGCCGAGATCGCTCCGACCAGCGGATTGAGCAACAACTGCACGGGATAGTTCCACGGTGCGATGATCAGTGCCACACCCAGCGGCTCACTGATCACCTTGCTATGCGAGGGGAACATTTTGAGGGGCGTGGACTTGCGGATGGGTTTTGCCCACTGTTTCAGGTGGCGGATGTGGTTGTCGATCTCGCCCAATACGATGCTGATCTCGGTCAGAAAGGCCTCCTCGTAGGATTTGTGCAGATCGAGCCATAGCGCCTCGGTGAGGGGCTGTTCCCATCTCAGGATGGCAGCTTTCAATGTTTTGAGCGAACGGATGCGGTACTCGACATCCAGAGTTGCACCGCTACGGAAAAACTCCCGTTGCGAACCGACGATGCCTACAATCTGTTCGGTAGGCGTGTTTGCGATACTCATTATTTTCTACCTGTAAAGTTATCCATCGTGTGATAAATACCCACAACCTCGCCAAAGATCCAATCGAACAAGCGAGTGGGCAAGAGTCCCTGCATCAGACGCACAAAGTGATATGGCACGGGGATCAGACGCATAATCACCTTGAAGTTCCTCTCGCGCTCGATAGCGCGAACGATCTGACGCGCAACACACTGCGGTTTGAGCAGGGGCAGCACTCGCGACTGCACGCCATCGAACATTCCCGTGGTTGTGTAGTAGGGGGCAATGGTGGTTACGCGTACGCGGCTCTTCATCTGTTGCAGTTCGATTCGAACTGAATCGGACCAGCCCGTTGCGGCCCACTTGCTCGCGGCGTAGATGCTCATTCGGGGGTTCGAGATCAGACCTCCTGCCGACGAGATCGTGCAGATGTGTCCGCTGTTGCGGGCAACCATATCGGGCAACATTTGCAGTGCGACAACCATCGGTGCGATGGCGTTGATCTTCATCGTGCGATTGATCTCCTCGACCGAGCACTGATCGAAGGTTTTGTTGCTGGTGATGATGCCTGCGCAGTTGATGAGTATGTCGATGTCGCCTACCGACTCTTTGACCTCGGCGTATGTCTTGGCGACCATCTCCTCGTCGGAGATGTCGATGCGGTAGGCTATGACCGATTTGGAGTCATATTCGGCCAGGGTGCTGTCAATGTTATTCTGGTTGATGTCCCAAATGACCAGCTTTGATGCGCCACGTTCGAGTATCATCGAGCCGATTATTCGTCCTATGCCCGATGCGCCACCGGTAATGAGGACCTTCTTGCCGTCAAATTTTCCCATAATTGAGAGATTCTATCAGTTATTTTGGTAAATATGGCGACAAAATTAGCATATTTTACCGTAAAAATCAAAAAAATATGAGATCTCTTGTTGATTCATTCGTTCGTTGGGTGCGACTCTGTTGGTTGCGATTGGTCGTAGGTTGCGGCCCGAATCGCCTAATCTATTGCAGGATAATTCTGCGTGAAATATTTTGTGATTGATCTGATATTATTAGCCAGATATTTTGTATTTTTGCACTTTATATCTTAGTAAGATTTGACAAACGTAGCGAATTAAGACGACCTACTATGTGGTATGATATGATTTTTCGAGGTATGCTGGTTGGCTTAGCCTCGTCGGTTACGGTCGGTCCGGTGGCAGTGCTCTGCATTCAGCGTACGCTGAGCAAGTCGCGCCGCTCGGGTCTGATGTCGGGCTTGGGCGTGGCGTGTGCCGATACGCTGATGGCCACCGTGGCATACTTCTGCTACTCGATGTTGCAGTCGTGGCTCGACCAATATGCTCTGTTTATGCGCGTGGCGTGTGGCATTATGATCGTGGCCGTGGGTGTCTATATCTTCCTCCAAAATCCCGTAACGCAGATACGTCGCAATCGCGCCGGCAAGAGCGACCTGTGGCAAGATTTCGCCTCGATGTTCGGTTTCACGTTGGCCAATCTGCTGATGATCATTCCATACATCTTTGTCTTTTTCGGAATGTTCAGCATCGAAACCTCCGAAACCGTGTCGATGAACTCGCTGCTGCTCGGAGCGTTGCATCTGGTTGGTTTCTTTGGTGGAGCGGTCTGCTGGTGGTTGTGCCTGACGAGCCTCATCAGCCTCTTCCGCAACCGTTTTCGTCCCCGCCACCTGCTCTGGATCAATCGCATTGCGGGCTGCCTGATCGGTGCGCTGGGCGCTTACACAATTATCTCAACATTTATTGAAGTTTTCGTATTATGACGCTTAATAAAAAGTCGCATCGCCGTTTGACTATTGCAGTCGATGGCTTCTCGTCGTGTGGCAAGAGCACCTTTGCCAAGGCTCTGGCTGCCCGCTTTGGTTACATCTTTGTGGATACGGGCGCAATGTACCGTGCCGTAACCCTCTTCGCACTCGAAAATGGGGCGATACGTTCGGGTATAGTCGATGAGCAGATGCTGGTGGCTCTGTTGCCGCAGATCGACATCGCATTCCGTTTCAACCCCGCACGTGGTGCCAGCGACATCTACGTCAATGGCGATCTGGTCGAGGGCAAGATCCGCACCATCGAGGTGAGCAACTGCGTCAGCCGTGTCAGCTCGATCGGCGAGGTGCGCGAGAAGTTGGTGGCTATGCAGCAGCAGATGGGTCGTAACAAGGGTATCGTGATGGATGGTCGCGACATCGGTACGGTGGTCTTTCCCGATGCCGAGATCAAGATCTTTATGACGGCCGATGTTGCAGTGCGTGCCCAGCGTCGCTACGACGAACTGACGGTCAAGGGTGAGCAGGTGTCGCTCTCGGAGATCGAGGAGAATGTCCGTTCGCGCGACATTGCCGACCAGAACCGTGCCATCAGCCCTCTGCGCAAGGCCGACGATGCGGTGGTGCTGGACAACAGCTATATGTCGATCGAGGATCAGATGGTCTGGTTCGACGAGAAGTTTGGCGGACTGTTTGAGGAGTAATGAGGGTAATTATTGACGATAATTCGGGTTTCTGTTTCGGCGTGGTGCGTGCCATCTCGCGAGCCGAGGAGGCTCTGGCGGAGGGTGGTACGGTCTATTCGCTGGGCGATATTGTGCATAACCGCGTTGAGGTTCAGCGATTGGAGGCTCTTGGTTTGCAGACCGTTACGCACGACGATATGGAGCACTTGGGCGGTCGTCGATTGTTCATACGCGCCCACGGCGAGCCGCCGACGACATACACTCGTGCCGAGCAGTTGGGGATCGAGGTGATCGATGCTACGTGTCCTGTGGTGGCAGCTCTGCAACGCAAGGTCAAACGAGCCTATGAGCAGATGCAGGAGATTGGTGGTCAGGTGGTTATCCTTGGCAAGCACGGCCACGCCGAGGTGGTCGGACTGACCGGTCAGGTCGAGGGTCGTGCCATTGTGGTCGAGAAGGAGAGCGATTTGGAGGCGGTCGATTTCGGGCGTCCGATCATCTTTCTGTCGCAAACCACGCAGAGCCGAGCGCTGTTTGACCACATCTTGGAGGTGATGCGCCAGCGTGCGACCGATCCTGAGCAGGTTGAGGCTATCGACACGATCTGCGGTCAGGTAGCAGGGCGTGAGGAGCGATTGGTGGAGTTTGCCCGCTCGGTCGATCGAGTGATCTTCGTCTGCGGACGCAAGAGCTCGAATGGCAAGGTGCTCTTCGAGGTGTGCCGACGTGCCAATCCATTGAGCTACAACATAGAGGAGGCTTCGGAACTGCAAGCCGAATGGCTTGCAGGGGCCACGACCGTAGGCATTTGCGGTGCGACCTCGACCCCGAAGTGGCTGATGCAGCGCGTGGCGGACTATATTGAGAATTCACAATTATAGTTTGACGCAAGGGATAGATAAAATTAAAAACATTAATAACGTGCGACACGCACCTTCGGGGGCTGGGGCGGTCGCCGAAGGCGAGCCCCCGAAGGGGCGTGTCGATTTCTGTGAAATCGCCAATTAAGTTTAAATAAAAAAGATTATGAGAACTGACCGTTATTTGATTCGAGCTGTGAAATATTTCCTGCTCCTTGCCGTTCTGATCGTGTTGCTCTATGCATTGCAGTACTACTTCGAGCGAACGCCAATGAGTGTCGAGGAGTATGTTGCGATGTTGCTTGCCGACCCGCGAGCAAAGTGGTTGTTGCCCGTGTTCGGAGCGTTGGCGTTGGCCTACCCTGCGTTTGGATATATGACTCGTTCGTTGCCCATCTCATTGGCGGCGAATCGCGTAGGTGTCGATGCAGCGATGGCGGCGTGCGATTTTGCGTTTGAGGGCGAGCGTAACGGTGTGTTGCGATATCGATCTACGTCGCCGATGCGTCGAGTGCGACTGCTGTGGGAGGACGAATTGGAGGTTTGGTCTGATGGCGAGCGCACGATGATCCGTGGTCATCGCAATGCGGTGGTGCAGGTGGTCTATCGCTCGGAAATCTATATGAGAAAAGAGAATGGCGAAGAACTCTAAACATATCGTGCGTCGCGTGGTTGCGACGGTTGCTGTCGTGGCTGTGGCTGTGGTGCTGATGGCCTCGGCACGCAACGATTTTGCGCTGGGTCGCAACATTGAGGTGCTGATCAATATGATGCGTGAGTTGCACCTCTTCTATGTCGATCAGACCGACCCCAACCAATTGATGAAAAATGCGGCCGATGGTATGACCTCGACGCTCGATCCCTACACGGCATATATGCCCGAAAAGGAGGTCGAGGAGTTCGAGATGATGACCACGGGCAAGTATGGTGGTGTGGGTTCGCTCATTCGCCAAAAGGGTGATTATGTGCGCTTTGCCGAGCCCTATAAGGGGTGTCCTGCCGATCGTGCGGGCATCAAGATCGGCGACCGCATCATCGAGATCGACGGCGTGTCGGCCAAGGGTATGACGGTCGATCAGATCAGTAGCCGACTGAAAGGCGATCCCGAAACCGAGGTGCGATTGAAGGTGGCGCGCCTGGTCGATGATAGTGTGGTTACGCTGACGCTGCGTCGTGAGCGCATCTCGATCTCAGGTGTGCCCTACGCTGGTTGGTTGAACGACTCGATCGGCTACATTGCCCACGCCGATTTCAGTGAGGGGTGTGCGGCAGATCTGCGTCGTGAGTTGATGACCTTGCGCCAGACGGGTCGTCTGCGTGGTTTGGTGCTCGACTACCGTGGCAATGGTGGCGGTATCGTGCAGGAGGCCATCGAGATTCTGTCGATGTTCCTGCCCAAGGGTACGAAGGTACTCGAAATGAAGGGTCGCACCGAGGAGATGAGCCACATCTACCGAACTGACAAGGAGCCGATCGATACCGAACTGCCCATCGTGGTGCTCGCCAATAGCGGCTCGGCCTCGGCTGCCGAGATCGTGGCGGGAGCGTTGCAGGATATGGATCGCGCGGTGTTGATGGGGCGTCGTACGTTTGGCAAGGGTCTGGTGCAATCGACCCGCTCGGTGGGTTATGGCGACTACTTGAAGGTTACGACCGCAAAATACTATATGCCCAGCGGGCGCTGTATTCAGGCTATCGACTACGCCCACCGCAACGAGGATGGCTCGGTCGATTACGTGCCCGACTCGCTTATTCGTGAATTTACGACACGTGGTGGCCGCAAGGTCTATGATGGTGGTGGCGTGATGCCCGACGTGGTGCGTGAGGCCGATTATGCTACCCGCTTCGTGATGACGCTCTATGCTGAGGGTCATATCGAGGATTTTGCAGATGACTACGCCAAGGCGCACGACAAACGCCTGCAAGCGATGGATCCCGCTACGTTCACCATCTCGGATGCAGATTTCGAGGATTTCGTTGCGATGATGCGCGACCGCAAGACATCGTACCGCTCGCAGAGCAGTCAGTATGCCGATGTGGTGCGTCGTGCTGCCGAGCAGGAGCGCCACGACTCGACCGTGCTGGCCGATATTCGCCGTTTGGAGGCTACATTGAAGGGCGATATGGAGAGCAACCTGCGTCGTCATCGCGAGGAGCTGTTCGACGCTATCAACACTCAGATTATCCTGCGCTACTGCTACTCGGCGGGCGTGTCGCAATACAATCTGCAAGATGATCAAGATGCCGCTGCGGCAGTAGAGTTGCTCGGCAATATGGCTGAGTATCAGCGCATTTTGCGTGAGCAGGATACTGCACGCCAGCACAAACGCGACGAATAGAACAGAAGTTACACCCGTAAAACAACTACCGAAACCGATCAAACGCCTCAGACGTCTGCTTACGTTCC
>JAZOMS010000158.1:0-4781 GCA_045654145.1 Alistipes sp.
CAACACAGTTGTTGCAACCCGTACAGTCGAGCGGGCTGACCTGAATGCGGAACTTGTATGCCTTTGTTTCGCCTAAGCCCTGCTTGAAGGTTGTGCCCTCGGGAGCAGCCGCAGTCTCCTCCTCGGTTGCCAAGAAGGGACGGATAGCAGCGTGAGGGCAGACGTAAGCACACTGGTTACACTGGATACAGTTGTCAACCTGCCACTCGGGAACATTCACTGCGATACCGCGCTTCTCGTAAGCAGCCGTACCGTTGTCCCACGTGCCATCCTCACGACCGAGGAATGCACTCACGGGCAGCAGATCGCCCTTCAATGCGTTGATCGGATCAACGATATTCTTTACGAAGTCGGGACGCGAAGAGTCGGCTACAACCTCCGCAGCCTTAACCTCGATCGAAGCCCACTCAGCGGGAACCTCAACCTTCTCAACTGCCGAGCCACCTGCATCGACCGCCGCGTAGTTCATATTGACGATATCCTCGCCCTTCTTGCCGTACGACTTCAAGATAGCCTTCTTCATCTCCTCAACCGCCTTTTCGAACGGAATCACGTTAGCAATCTTGAAGAATGCACTCTGCATAATGGTGTTGGTGCGGTTGCCCAGACCCAACTCAGCAGCGATCTTGGTAGCGTTGATGATATAGAAATTGATCTCGTTCTTAGCCAGATAGACCTTCATTGCATCGGGCAACGTAGCGCAAGTGGTTGCAGCATCGTGTACCGAGTTCAGAAGGAACGAGCCGCCCTTCTTCAAACCCTTCAATACGTCATACTTATCGACATACGACGGAACGTGGCAAGCCACGAAATCGGGCGTAGTAACCAGGTAGGGCGAGGTGATCGGGTTGTCGCCAAAACGCAAGTGCGACGAGGTGTAACCGCCCGACTTCTTCGAGTCGTACGAGAAGTATGCCTGGCAATATTTGTTGGTCGAACCACCGATGATCTTGATCGAGTTTTTGTTAGCACCCACCGTACCATCAGCTCCCAGACCGAAGAACAGAGCCTCGAATGTACCCTCCTTAGCCAGCGAGATCTCCTCGCCAACGGGCAACGAAGTGAACGTTACGTCGTCGTTGATACCAACGGTGAACTGATTCTTGGGCTCAGCGGCTGCCAGGTTCTCGTAAACTGCCAACATCTGTGCGGGGGTTGTATCCTTCGACGACAGACCGTAGCGACCGCCGATGATCATCGGGCGCGACTCGCAGTTGTAGAAAGCCTCCTTAACATCGAGGTAGAGGGGCTCGCCCGATGCGCCCGGCTCCTTCGTGCGGTCGAGTACGCAGATGCGCTTCACGCTCTTAGGCATTACGTTGAACATATATTTTGCCGAGAAAGGACGATACAAGTGAACGGTTACGACACCGACCTTCTGACCCTGCTTGTTGAGGTAATCAACAACCTTCTTCAAGGTTTCGGTAACCGAACCCATCGCTACAACAACCTGCTCAGCGTCCTCAGCACCATAGTAGGTGAAGGGCTTGTACTCACGACCGGTGATCTCCGAGATCTGCTTCATTGTGTCGGCAACCATATCGGGAATTGCGTCGTAGAAACGGTTTGCAGCCTCGCGGGTCTGGAAATAGATATCGGGGTTCTGAGCCGTACCGCGGGTTACGGGGTGCTCAGGATTGAGAGCACGAGCACGGAACTCGGCCAGCGCCTCACGGTCGAGCAACGAGGTCAGGCGAGCTTCATCAATCAGCTCAACCTTCTGAATCTCGTGCGAGGTGCGGAAACCGTCGAAGAAGTGCAGGAACGGCACGCGAGCCTTCATAGCCACGATGTGAGCCACACCAGCCAAATCCATAACCTCCTGAACCGACGAAGTTGCAAGCATTGCGAAGCCGGTCTGGCGTGCTGCCATCACATCCTGATGGTCGCCGAAGATCGACAACGACTGAGCAGCCAATGCACGAGCCGAAACGTGGAATACGCCCGGCAACAATTCGCCTGCGATTTTGTACATATTAGGAATCATCAGCAGCAGACCCTGCGATGCGGTGAAGCTGCTGGTCAGGGCACCTGCCTGCAACGAGCCGTGAACAGCTCCTGCTGCACCTGCCTCTGATTGCATCTCTACTACCTTAACGGTCTCGCCGAAGATGTTTTTGCGACCCGATGCCGCCCACTCATCAACCAATTCGGCCATCGTTGATGACGGTGTGATAGGGTAGATAGCGGCCACCTCGCTGAACATATAAGCGATGTGGGCAGCGGCATAATTACCATCACACGTGATAAATTTCTTCTCAGACATCTGTGTAAATACTTAGTTTACGTTGTATTAATTATTTTCTATCTTTGTTCACTCTTTTTGTCCAAAGGTCGGCCTTCGCAGCTGACGGTTAGAACATTGCCGCAGACAGGCGCTTGCGGCGCGAAAAAAATCGCACAAATTTACAAATAAATATTCGAAAAAACTATATATATTGTAAAAAACCATCCCTTTGGTACAATCTTTCGAAGGGTCGTGCCGTTAATGTGTACTTGATTCGGAATATATTCGTACATTTGTAACCCAATAAAATACATAATCAAGCGTGATCAATTACAAATTACATACCCTTTCGAATGGTCTGCGAGTGGTTGCCAGCCGCGATCGCTATTCGAAGTTGGCGGCAGTCAATCTGCTCTATTGTGTCGGGGCGCGCAACGAACATCCTGACCATACGGGATTTGCTCATCTGTTTGAGCATCTGATGTTTCGAGGTACGCGCCGCATCCCCGATTTCGATACTCCCGTCCAGATGGCCTGTGGCGAGAACAACGCTTTCACCAATAACGATTACACCGATTTCTATATCACGCTACCTACGGCAAATGTCGAAACAGCGCTTTGGCTCGAAAGCGACCGTATGACGGGTCTGCGCCTTACGCCTCGCAAATTCGAGGCCGAGAAACGTGTTGTGATCGAGGAGTATAACCAGCGCTATCTGAATCAACCCTATGGCGATCAGATGATGCTGGCGCGTGCACTCCACTACCGTGTGCATCCCTATCGTTGGGCGACAATCGGTCTGACACCCGATCACGTGGCGGCTGCCACGATTGCCGAGGCTGAGGAGTTCTATTGTCGTTATTATCGCCCCTCGAACGCTATTTTGAGCGTGGTGGGCGACCTGAGCGAAGATCGTGTTTTTGAACTTGCCGAGAAGTGGTTTGGAGGCATTGCCGATGAGCCGTTTGTGGCTGACGTTCTGCCCGTTGAGCCCGAGCAGACCGAGGCTCGACGCTTGGAGGTCGAACGAGATGTGCCAGCCACGTCGATCACCATAACATTCCCGATGGGCGACCGACATAGCCGCGACTACTACCTGCTTGATCTGGTTAGCGACCTATTGGCGGGTGGCGAATCGGCTCGTTTGTACGATGCGCTGGTGCGTTGTCGCCGATTGTTTGGTGCTGTCAATGCCTACATCACGGGTGATGTCGATGCTGGTATGTTTGTGATGACGGGTCAGGTGGCTGCTGGTGTCGAAGTGGCTGAGGCCGAGGCGGCTCTGTGGGATGAACTGCATCGTCTGCAAAACGAGCGTGTGGGCGACTATGAACTCGACAAGGTGCGTAATAAGTTTGAGGCAGGAGTTTTATTTGGCGAGCTGAATGTGATGAACAAGGCGATGAATCTCGGCTATTACTCAATGCTCGGCACGCCCGAATTGATCAATGGCGAGGTGGCGATCTATCGCTCGATCACTCCCGACGAGATAGCCGAAGGTTGTCGCCGAATCTTCACTCCCGAACGAAGTTCAACACTAATCTACCGTGCTGCTGATGAAACGAAATAATCTGCCCCGTCGCCCCGCAATCCGTATCCCTGAGAGGGTTGAGGTGGCCACCGCACGTCTTTCAACTTTGAGTAATGGCGTGCGACTCTATATGCTTGAAAATCACGATCAGCAGGTCGTGCGCCTGAGCTTTGTCTTTGGTGCGGGATCATCGCGCCAAACCACGCTGTTTTCGGCTACGGCTACTGCCAATCTGCTCAGCGAGGGTAGCGATCGCTACACTGCACGTGAGATCGCCGAACAGTTGGATTTCTATGGATCCTATTTTGATATTGCGGTCGATCGAGATGTTGTAGTGGTTAGTTTTTGTGCGTTGTCGAAATTCTTCCTGCCGACGCTACGCACGGCCGAGGAGATATTGTTGCGACCCGCCTTCCCGCAGCAGGAGTTTGACTCGTATCGCATCAAACGTCGCCAGCGCTTGGAGATAGAGCGCCGTAAGGTCGATGTGCGTGTGCGCGAGGCGTTTGCGGCTGCGATGTTTGGTGCTGAGCACCCCTATGGTATCTCGGCTCCCGAGTCGGCTTACGACTCTCTGACACGAGAGGTGGTAGTCGATTTCTATCGCCAGCACTACACGGCTGACAACTGTTTTGTGGTGTGCAGTGGCGACCTGTCGGATGAGGCTCTGGCTGCGATCGAGAATATCTGTGTGCAGCTGCCTCAGAGTGGCGATCGCCGAGAGTTGCTTTTCCCCGATGCGGTGCAGACGCCGAGTGTGCGTTTGGAGCACGTCGGAGCGGTGCAGTCGGCTGTGCGCGTGGGACGTATGCTGTTTACGCGTAATCATCCCGATTATGTTGGTATGCAGGTTGTTGCGACGGTGTTAGGTGGTTACTTCGGCTCGCGCCTGATGCGTAATCTGCGTGAGGAGCGTGGCTATACATACGGTGTCTTTGCGGGTATGGTCAATCTCGACTGTGCGGGTTATCTGGCGATTGCTACGCAGGTGGCCGAGGCCGCACGTGAAGATACTCTGTCCCA
>JAZOMS010000159.1:0-1194 GCA_045654145.1 Alistipes sp.
CGGGCTTTACCACGTTCGTATTCAAGCACTATGGCTACACACTCGCCCGCACCTCACGCGACCAATATCTCGAAGGCGACAGCGTAAGTCGAGGCAAATGGGCTGTGGGTGATTTGGTATTCTTTTCGGGACGCAGCGGTGGACAAATGCACATCGGGCACGTGGGTATTGTCGTCAGCATCGACGATGAGAGCAAGCAATTTGATTTCATTCACGCCAGCACCTCACGAGGAGTAATCATCAGTCGCTCAACCGAACGCTACTACGCCTCACGCTACATCGGAGCACGACGTGTGCTCCCTCGATTCGAACCATTTAGCAAAGCTACCGAACGCCCACTTACTATACACGAAAAGATCTTCGGACGTTTGGAGTTCCACCCTATTCCCGATCTGATTCGTCCGCACGAATTTCCTATCAAAAAGGCAAGAAAGCGTCGCAGAAGATAGCGCATAAAAAACGGCCACCCTCGAAGGTGGCCGTTGTCATATCTGAATGTAAATTGATTACCAATTCAGGATCTTGCGGAAGTCGTACTCCTCGGGGTTAGCTACGTACTGCTTAGCAGCCTCGTAGTCCTCCTCAGCAACGTAGTTCAACAGATAGTCAACAACCTGCTTGAACTTGTCCGACTCGATATTAACCAGACGGGGAGGAATCTTACCGGTGGTGGGATCCTGCAAATCCTTCAAGTAGAGGGGCGATACCATACCGTCGGTGCTTACATATACCATACAGCCGGTCTTACCCTCGCTGAACAGCTTGTAAACGCCCATACCCAACTGCGAGCAATATACCAAGTCGTATGCGATCGGAGTCTGGCAACGAACCTCGTAACCGATCTCAACCGGACGCGACTTAACCTTCAAACCGAGCTCCTTAACCTTCTTTTCGAGCATCTCGTTGAAGATGTGAGCCTTCTACACGTTACCCATCTCGGGGTGACCGTGATCGTCGTAGGTGAAGTGAACACCCGACTTCTTGATCTCCTCGTCCGACAACGAGTGGAATACACCCTCCGAAATCATTGCAACACCGTACTCGATACCCATCAACTTACGCTTGATGATAGCCGATACAACCAAGTTCACGATCTTCTCAACGGTGATCTCGGTCTTGTTGAACATCTCGGGGATAACGATCATAGGATAGTGACAAGCAGAACCAATACCGAATGCGAGGTGACCTGCTGAA
>JAZOMS010000160.1:0-4946 GCA_045654145.1 Alistipes sp.
CTTGTATTCCTAAGACCGCTTGGCCTCCGACTTCGAAGTTGCGCACGGGTCGAGCGTTCAGACCTACGTAACCGTAGTGGTCGGGCGAACGCAACATATTGCGCTCGGCAGGGATCGACTCGTTCTCGCTCCACGCTACGGGCTCGCAATAGGTGCTGCGCTGATAGGTGTAACCGACCGAGAATGAGTTGTTTGCATCGAGTGCGGCCTTGGCCTCAATATTCACGCCACGCACCTCGGCACGGTCGGCATTGGTGCGCATTAGCACCTGATTACCCGCAGCATCGGCAGGCTGTTCGACCAGAGTAAATACATCGTTGAGCGAGGTGTAGAAACCCTCGACCAGCAGATTGAGCTGCACCTTGCCTGCCCGAGCGAACATATCGGCCGAGGCGGTAACGCTGTGTGAATATTCGGGGCGCAGATCGGGATCGAGCACGATGAGCGACGCCTCGCCACCTACTGCCATCACGTGCAGATCCTCATCGTAGGGCTGCGGTGCGCGGTAACCACTCGTGTAACCCGCACGCAGGATCAGATTTTTGACGGGGGTGTAGCGTACGTTGGCACGAGGGCTGACGATCACGTGGTCGATTAGGTTATTTTTGTCCAGGCGAGCACCGATTACCAAGTTGAGAGCATCGCTCTGCCACTCATTCTGCACGTAGCCACCGATGGTTTGCGAGAGCTGGTTGATGTGGCGGTCGTATCCTGTCATATGGTCAATGAGGTTGGTATTGTTGAACTCGACACCAGCGGTCAGCTGCGAGGGCAGGAACAACAACTTGCGGAACGAGTAGGCATACTGCGCACCCGCCACAAAGGTGTTGTCGATCGTGCGACCGTAGGCGTTGGGATCTTTGCCCGCACCGTAGTAGCTACTGCGGCGGATACCTTGAAATGACGAATAGATGTTCAACTTGTGGCGATAATCCTTCGAGAAGAGGTCGAATCGCAGACCGCCGCCATTGATTCCGTGGCGAGTCTTCTCGGCGATCTCCGCCTCGTGGGGCGGCAGGTCGAGGTTGTCGCCACCGCGACGAAACTCACGAATGTGGTGATACTCAGCCGTCAGCTTCGAGTATGCCGAGGTTTTGTAATAGGTGCGGAAACCGATCGTTTCGGAATTGATCGTGGGTATCTCCGAGAATCCGTCGCCATTACGGTCGTAGGCGTCGCGGTCGCGGATCATTCCAAAGACGTATGCTCCGGCGCGGTAGTCGTTCGACACGAACGAGGCATTGAGCGAGGTCGAGATATCGGTCAGTCCGCCCTCCATTACGCCCGTCGTGTTCGAGAGCGAGAGCAGATTGCGCTGAGGCTCTTTGGTGATGATACCCACCACGCCCGCAATGGCATTCGAACCAAAGAGAGCTGAGCCGCCACCGCGCACCACCTCGACACGTTCGATCATACTTGCGGGCAGCTGCTCCAAGCCATAAACACCTGCCAACGACGAGAAGATCGGGCGGCTATCCAACAAAATCTGTGTGTATTGACCCTCCAAACCGTTGATTCTCAGCTGCGGGAATCCGCAATTCGAGCAGCTATACTCGACTCGCACACCAGGCTGATAGTTGAGAGCCTCGGCGATGTTTGCCGATGACGTACGCTCGAAAAGCTCCGAGGCAACGATACCTACGATGGTCGGTGCCTCCTTGCGGTTCGACTCTTGGCGGTTGGCAGAAACGACCACCTGTTCCATCTCGACCGACGACTCGCGCAGTTCGAAATTGAGTTCCAGAGTCTTGCCCGCTTTGAGCGTCACGACCTTCTCGACGGGATCGTATCCGACCGACGAGGCTACCACCGTGAGTTCGGTGTCGTAGGGCACGTTTGCCAGCATATAGTGTCCGCCCTGATTGGTTGCCATACCGAGCGTTGTGCCACGTACGGCGATTGTTGCAAAGGCGATATGTTCGTGGGTTTTGGCGTCGGTCACGTGACCAACGAGGTGAGTATCAGTTGTTTTGTCGCGACGTTGAGCCACGGCGTCAAGTGTGGTAGCGACACACATCAAGGTCGCCACCACAAGAAGTATTGTGTTCTTCATTGTGATTTCGTAAAATGTTGATTAATAGATGATTGTTGCTGTGCGCTCCGCTTGTAGGCAGGCACAAGACGAGAGTGCGGCTCTTAGTCTGCCAAAACCACAACGGGAGGGGCACGTAGCGACGCGCAACGGTGCGCAAACGAACTTTTGCGCGTAAGTATCGGCAGAACAATCTTGCCCAGCAGCTTTCGATCGACCTCGCGGAGTGCGAAGGCAGCGACGAGAACCATCGCAAACGATGACAGCGTTGCGATCAGTTTAATCTCAGCCTTCGTGTGAGTATGCGACGAGCCGTCACCGCCAAATGAGAAGTGCGAGTGGACAATCTGTTCGCCGTCGATGGTGTGGGTGTGAATGAAGAAGGTCGTGCCTGCATAGTAGCACGAGAACAGCAATAAACCAATGATGGTGAATATTTTACGAGCTGTCTGCTTCACTCTTTTTGCCTGTTTTGGACTGCAAAGGTAGCCTTTTTTATCATTTTTCAAAATACCTTAAAGTCGAAAACTTAGGTCAAATGGTCAAAAAAAGCTGCCCACTTATGGACAGCTTTTCTCAACTTTGCCGCGTATGCGGCGTGCTGGTAATGCTACTTAACGGCGATAGTTTCGATCTCGACCAGTGCGCCCATAGGCAGGTTGGCAACCTCGTAACATACGCGCGCGGGCATATCTTTTGTATAGTACTTCGCATAGACTGCGTTCATCGCACCGAAGTCGGCGATGTCGGCCAGCAGAACGGTCGATTTCACAACGTCGTCGAGCGTGTAGCCCGCCTCTTCGAGGATTGCGCGAATGTTGTCGAGCGAACGAGCAGTCTGAGCCTCAATGCCTTCGGCCATCTTGCCTGTCGAGGGATCGATCGGGAGCTGTCCCGAAATATAGAGCGTGCCATTAGCCTCGATAGCCTGCGAATAGGGACCGACCGCCTTGGGCGCGAACGGTGATGAGATGATTCGTTTCATAGTTTGAAAAGTGGTTTAGATTTAAGTTTATTGCAAATATAGTCTAAATTGCGTAATTTTGCGCAGTGTAAAACCGAAAAAAACAGTTGAACAATGAAAATTCTTAGAACACTGATCATAGTGGCGCTTGCTCTGTCGGCTACGGCGTGCTGCAAGTGCGACCTGTTTCAGAAGCGTTATGGCAAACCGCTGGTGGGTACTCAGTGGCAGTTGGCTCAGATCGAGGGTCGAGATATTACGCCCGAGGATAACTATACGATTGTCTTTGCGGCTGACAATACGTTGAGTGGCATTGCCGAGTGCAACCGTCTGACGGCTCGCTATACGGCTGCTGTCGAGGGCGATATGATGATCACCGACATCGGTACGACCCGTATGCTCTGCCCCAACGATGAGCAGGAGCACCGATTTATTGATGTGCTCTCATCGACTACCGATTTCAAGATGGACGGCCCGATGCTGATGCTCATCAGCAATGGCGAGATGCGTGCCGTGTTCCAGGCCGTAGGTGCCGAGTTGCCGCCCAGCAAGTAGTCGCCCCGCAGATAGCGAAACAAAACGCCCGATCTCCATTAAGAGATCGGGCGTTTCTATTTGGTTGTCAGTTAGTTTCTACTTGTTATAGTTGTACTCGTTGCCCTCGTGGAGGATCGTAACCGACGCCTTCTCGGCAGCCTCGACACGACCGATCACCTGAGCCTCGACGCCATACGAACGAGCGATGTCGATCAGACCACGTGCAGCCTCCTCGCTATTGACATACATCTCCAAGCGATGACCCATATTGAATACGCAGAACATCTCGCTCCACGGAGTCTGGCTCTGCTGCTGAATGGTGCGGAATAGAACGGGAGTGGGGAAGAGGTTATCCTTAATAACGTGCAGGTTATCAATGAAGTGCAATACCTTGGTCTGTGCGCCACCACTGCAATGGATCATACCCTCGATGTTGCCACGATACTCCTGCAATGCCTTGCGAACCACGGGCAGATAGGTACGTGTGGGCGACAGAACGAGCTTGCCCATCGTCAGATCGCAACCCTCGACCTTGTCGGTCAGACGGCAGCCTCCTGTATAGACCAGATCCTGTGGCAGAGCGTTATCGTAGCTCTCAGGATAGTTCTCAGCCAAGTAGTGTGCAAAGACATCGTGGCGAGCCGAGGTCAGACCGTTGCTGCCCATACCTCCGTTGTATTCGGTTTCGTACTTAGCCTGTCCGAACGAGCTGAATCCCACGATGATAGCACCATCGCGGATAGCGTCATTTGAGATTACGTTCTTGCGCTCCATACGTGCCGTAACGGTGCTATCGACGATGATCGTGCGCACTAGATCACCCACGTCAGCTGTTTCACCACCCGTCGAGATGATATTAACGCCCATATCGCGCATCGACTGTAAAAACTCCTCCGTGCCATTGATCACGGCCGAGATCACCTCGCCGGGAATCAGTCGCTTGTTGCGACCAATGGTCGATGAAAGCAGAATGTTATCGACTGCACCGACGCACATCAAGTCATCGGTATTCATCACGATGGCATCCTGCGCAATGCCACGCCACACCGACATATCACCTGTCTCTTTCCAATAGAGGTAGGCGAGCGACGATTTGGTCCCCGCGCCGTCGGCGTGCATAATGATGCAGTGGTCGGGCGAGCCACTCAGGGCGTCGGGAATGATCTTACAGAATGCTTTGGGGTAAAGACCCTTATCAATCTTCTTGATGGCGGCGTGGACGTCCTCCTTCGAGAACGAAACGCCACGACGGCTATAACGTGATTCGGCAGTCATAATCGTTGAATGTCTATTAACAGTTGTGTTTTAATCATACAAAGATAGCGCGCCCCGCGCGGATTCGCAAGCGCACGAGTAAAATTCTTCACTTTTCGCCCAACTTTTTGTGTTGGGCTTAGGCTACCTCCATACCTC
>JAZOMS010000161.1:0-4973 GCA_045654145.1 Alistipes sp.
AAACTTACAGAAGAACAAGTAACATTGCGTAAGCTCACACCGTCGGAGGGTATGTGGCTTACACGCACAGACGCTACAACTGACAGAGTATTCACAAAGGAGGTATTCTTAGGCGGCAATGATTCGCGCGATAATTGGCGCGATGCGACCGAGCAGGAGAAGCTCGAATACGAAGCCGAGGAAAAGGCTCGAATGGAAGCCGAGCAAGCCGAGCAAGAACGAGAAATGTCTAACAATTAAACTTTACGACTATGACAAAGATGATTTTCTGCCTGCTGGTTCTCCTTGTAGGAGTTGCAGGTTGCGTATTCCACTCAATCAAGGCTAAGCGCGATCCTGAATGTGGCTCGGCTTACTACCGCAACATCTATTGGGCTATCGGCTACGCAGTAGTAGCCCTCATCGGCTTCGGTTTCTCGCTCGATTACTTCGAACCTGCCGCACCGACAATGGAGCAACTGAACGACAACCCTGCGTGGCATAATTGGCTTGCAGGGGGTTTGTTCGCTTGTTGCGTTGCGTTCTTCGCCTACTCGGTTTACAAAGCATTTAAGAAGTAAGACGTATGTGGGAGAAGATTAAATCAATGGCTAAGGCGGTGTACGACTACCTCGCCAGCCGACCTGCCGATACGTGGCAGCACATACTCGCTGGACAACTAATAAGCTTCGTGCTAACACTATTTGGGATCTGGTGTTGGGTGGGCTTTATCGGCGGCGTGCTGATTGGAATCGGCAAAGAGGTGTGGGATTCTCGGCATTCTGAATTACACACTCCTGAATGGCGAGATGTGTTGAACACTGCTATTGGGGCACTTCTGGGTGTCTTGATGGCAATAATCTAATATGACTATGAATTTAGCTGATAACCCAACCACTACCAGCGTAGTTCTGCAAAGTTCTATGACTGTAACGTTCACCGCATTTTTCAGAGATACGATCCAAGCTATGATTCCCTTCGTCTGCGTGGTCGCGGTCGCCATCGCCTTTGACCTCTATTTGGGCATTCGCGTATCTCGCCGTCGTGGCGAGCAGATTCGTCTCTCCCGTGCGATTCGTCGCACGCTGACCAAAATGGTCGAATACACAGGTGTTGTTACGCTTGGCGCTACCGCATCTGTGGCATTCGATTATGCTCTCATTAAGTATGTAGTCAATGGACTTGCATTGGCTGCCGAGGCGTGGTCAATACTCTCTCACATCGCAGAACTTAGCGGTTACTGCGTTAATGGCAAAGGCTTGATGAAGGCTCTTATTGTCGCCGCAGGCCAAAAGATTGGGATTGATTTGTCGGGAATTACAATCGAAAAACAGAATGACAACAAGTAAAGAAGGTATCGACTTCATCGCAAGTTTCGAGGGTTTTGAAGCTGAGGCTTATGTATGCCCAGGCGGTAAGCTGACGATCGGTTATGGGCACACTCGCAATGTCAAACGAGATGATGTCATAACTGTGGCTGAGGCTAAACAATTGTTGCAAGAAGACGTTGCTGAGGCAGAGCGTTATGTCAATGCGTTCGTTCACGCTCCTCTGCGTCAGAATCAGTTTGATGCTTTGGTGTCATTCGTGTTCAACGTTGGCTGTGGCAATTTCCGTCGCTCTTCACTCCTAAAAGAGGTGAACTGCGATGCCGACAATTTCGGGGACATCCGTCCTCGCTTTATGGCGTTTGTTAAGTCCAAAGGCAAAGTTAGTCCGGGATTAACTCGGCGTCGTAAGGCCGAAGCAGATCTGTATTGTCGATGAAGAACGTTGGGTATATCGCAATCGGACTGATCGCCGGCTGTTTGATTGGAAGGTTGTCCGTAAAGCCGGAGGTGCATACCGAGGTGGTAACGGAGTATCGCCCGATACTCTCGTCAATCACAACTCCCTCATCGATCAGCGAGCAGGTCGGATCTCGCTTTGAAAGAGTGAAGTTCGTATTTGTTCGGGAAGATAACTTCCCGATCATCGACCAAGTTAGTGATACAGCCACTATGGTTAAGCATATCGACCAGCCACTCGAAATAGCAGACTCGGCTATTGTTGAGTTGCCGATACGCGATTACACGTTCACCGACGACTCGACCTACACAATCACTGCTCGTGGAGCTTATGTCGAAAGTCTTCCTGATGTCCAATTTTGGCCGAAAAGAACGACTACTACCACGCAAACATCTCGCCAACCTCGCATCATTCACGGTGTGCAAGCAGGTGGAGGTTTAGCGTACACTTCTCACGGATTGTTGCCCTGTATCTATCTTGGATATGGCGTAACTATCAGATTCTAAACATTTTATTGGGGGGGGTAAGAAGAGCCCCCGCCTCCATCAGCGACTCTCTGACCTTTCGTTGATGGCAGAGGTGCAGCAACACCACGGCAGGGGCTATTATAGTCCTTGGGTGTTGCTGCACCTATTTTTTATGTGGTCAGAGACTGCAAAGTTATAAAAAATGGCTAAAATTCGCAATTTGCGCACAATTTTGCGCGACAATGAGTTTCACGAGATCCACGCAGAGCTGCGTGAACAGGCAGGTCCACTGTATCCGGCAGTGGCCAAAGGTTTCATTTATGACGTAATTTCTCGCCGCACAGGTTGGAGTAGTAAAGTCGTTCAGCGAGTGCTATCGTCCACGGTTTGGACCGATCCGACCCCATATTACGACAAGTTGGGCGAGTTATAGCCACATATAAATTGGTTGGCCAATCTCAGATCCCGATCTTTGCAGTGATCGATCGGGTGGATTTTGGCCGGCCCCGAAACGGCCATTAAACGTAAATTAAACAACGATTAAATGGACACTCAAAAAATTTATATGGCAGGTGGTGCCGGCAATGGTACCGACATCGCTTCGTTGCTGATCCCGGCGCTGCAAAGCCGAGGTCTTGATACCAATGCTGTACTGGCATTGATGGGTAATGGCGGTTTCGGCGGCTTCGGTGGTGGCATCAATGGCCTGATTGCATTGGTTGTTGTCGCAGCTCTGTTCGGCTGGGGTGGCAATGGTAACGGTCTCTTTGGCGGAGGCAATAACAATTGTCGCGACACATCGCTTGACCTTGTAATGTCGGCGATCCAGCGTAACGGTACCGACTTGTCGCAGTTGGCACAGACTATTGGCTGTAATACCAATCAGATCAATGCTGCTATCAACACCATTGCTACGCAGATTACCACATTGGCAGGTCAGCAGGGGCTTTCAGCTCAACAGATTATCAATGCTTTGCAGGCAGGCGATGCGTCTATTATGTCGCAGATTGCTTCTTGCTGCTGCGAGTTGAAGACTGCTATCGAGCGTCAGGGCTACGAGAATCGTTTGGCGACAATCGAGCAGACTAATCTGCTTGGTGGCAAGATCGATGCTCAGACTGCTAAGATGATCGAAATTGCTTGCGCTGCCGAGAAGCGCGAGATGCAGCGTGAGATCCACGCTTTGCAGGAGTCGAAGTCGGCTCTGATGGCACAGCTCAGCAATGAGCATCAGACTGCGGCAGTAGCCCAGATGCTCGGCAGCTCGTTGGCTCCGATCACTCAGATTTTGCAGGGCTTGCAGCGTGAGGTTGATGGCATCAAGTGTAAGTTGCCTCAGACGGTGTCGGTTCCCTATCCGCAGTTGTCGGCTGTGAACCTCGATGTTGCTCGCGCGGTAGCACTGGGTACATTCGCAGGTGATCGCGCAGCATACGACAGAAACTGTGGTTGCTAAGCAGAGAGGAGGTGAACAATGCCCGGTTTATTTGACCCCTTGTTCCCGTTCGGTGGCGGCTTTGTGCCGCGCCGAGCTCCTCGCTTGCGCGAGCTAAGAACATTCGAGTTGCCAATCAATGGCTATAACGTGTCGGATACATCGTTCGATTTTGGTATTGATCCTTGTGATTATGCTGAATTGCCGTGCCGATGCTTAGTTGTATTCCGTATTGGATCGATTCCGACAGCCGATGCTACATTGCCTGTTACGGTCGTAATTCCCACAAACTCGACCACAAGCACCATCACAGGCTCGACGAGTACTGCTAAATCGCCAGTCGTCGATAAGGACAACAACCCCATCGTTGCTGGTGATATCACTGCTAACACTGAACGCTTGGCTTTGCTCGATAAGAACAATGGAACGTTCAGGATACTTGAATCTACAACGTCAGCAGCTGCTGCTCCTGACGCGCCCGCTGAGGGCTAATACTAACTAAAACTTGCAAAAAAATGTTCAAAGACTTACAACGAGGATACCAAGTGCACCTGCTCGATAAGACCCAGCGAGTGCCTAAATACTATGTCGGTACAATTGTAGGGGTATCAGATCCCCGCGTGGAGAATCCGATGCCTCAAATGGGACAGATCCAGCCGAACTTCAACGCTTTTGGTGGGGATCGTGTCCGTGATCTGACTATCGAGTTTGGAGGCACAACCAAAACTATTGTCGTGTCAGAAATGGCGAGTGTAACGTCCAACTCGGCTCTCACACTATCGTGTGCCCTTGAACCAATTGCTAATGAAGTTAGAGCCATACAAAAGCAGAACGAAGACGAGATCGCGAGTCTGCCTCTGCGTAAAGAGATCGTTGCTGAGTGTGAGGACATTTTGAGCAAGGTAATTCCTGCCTATGGCGATGCTAAGGCTCAGAATGAACGCTTTGATCGATTAGAGCGCTCAATGACGCTTATGGTCGAGACGATGCAACAGATGGCTTTGGCAGTTGCTGGCACAGGTAAAAGTTCTAAATCAAAAAAAGAAGAAAAAGATGTGGAATAATATGTTGAAAGGCCATTCGATGGGCCACGAGGCGATGATGCAGGACTTTATGCGCGATGAGCGTGAGGCCTTCGAGCGAGGTCGTGCAATGGGACATCGCGAGGCGATGGAGCAGATGCAGGGTGGTATGCAGCATCGAGGTTATCCCCCTATGATGCCCAATTACAACGAGCGTGATGGTGGCGGTATGCAGGGCGGTGGCTATAACGAGCGTATGCCGATGTATCCTACCGTGCCGAT
>JAZOMS010000162.1:0-8776 GCA_045654145.1 Alistipes sp.
CCTCAGGATGTAATCGAGGTTATGGCGCGCGAGAAGAAGATCTGCCCCTATCTCGATATTCCGTTCCAGCACATCTCGGATCATCAGCTCACGTTGATGAAGCGTCGCCACACCAAGGCTGAGGCATACGCGCTGATTAAACGTCTGCGCTCGGCAGTGCCCGACTTAGCACTACGCACCACACTTTTGGTGGGTTACCCCGACGAGACAGAGGAGGATTTTGCGGAGTTGATGGAGTTTGTCGAGCAGGTACGATTCGAACGCTTGGGCGTATTCCCCTACTCGGAAGAGGAGGGCACGTTCTCGGCACGTGAGTTGGAAGACAATGTGCCTGAGGAGGTTAAACAGGAGCGTGTCGATCGCATTATGGCTCTACAAAACCGCATTTCGCTCGAAAAAAATCAGGCTCGTGTAGGTCAGCGCGAGCAGGTGATCGTTGATTCGCGTCAGGGAGATTGGTACGTTGCACGAGGTCGCTACGACTCACCCGAGGTCGATCAGGAGATCTTGATTCCCGCTTCGGAGCGACAGCTCAGACGTGGCAAAATCTACACCGTAGAGATCACAGGCGCCGAAGAGTATGACCTCTACGCAAGCGTGATCGCGAAATAAGAGCGAACGAAATTTGTAAGTTTCAGCAATTTTTCATACCTTTGAAGTTGAAAAGATAAATATAGACCCGAAAAATGGCAAACAAAAGCATTATCGAAGGCATCGAAACAAAGGTTGCGCGACTCATCGAGCAGCACGATCGCCTCAAACGACAGGCCGCCGAGTTGCAGGCCGAGCGCGATAAGCTCGTGGCTAAGAATCGGGAACTTACAAACAAATTGGCCGAGGCCGACCGTCGTATCTCGACGCTCGAATTGAGCGAAAGTCTGACGGGCAATACGGCCGAAAAGAGGCAGGCAAAAGCACGTGTCAATCGTCTTATGCGGGAGATTGACCGATGCATCGCCCTACTGAACAAATAACGAATAAACGAAGATGTCGAAACAATCGATAACGCTGAAAATCGCTGGAAAGCAGTACCCCCTGAGCGTCGATGCACGCCAGGAGGAGTTGTATCGCTTGGCCGAGCGCGAGATCAACGAACGTTTTAGCCGCATTGAGAAGGCTAAGTTCAAGGATTTCAAGCGCGATGACTGTCTGGCGCTGGCTGCCTTGCAGATCAGTTTCGACTTTATTGAGACACGCCTCAGCCGCTCGCTCGGCGACGAGCAGGTGGAGCTGTTGGCTGATTTGGACTCGAAGTTGGACAGCTACCTGAACCAACTCGACTAAGTCGTCTTAGAGCCGAAAATCGTAGGCAACAAGGCGAATGATGATCGGTGAGAGAAACTGAGAAGACCGAATAATGAATGGGCGCAAGTTATTGTAGATTAGCACAAAATGCCCGATACGTTCTTTGAACATACGACACAGAATTGGAATATCCCGCATAGATTCCTTATAAGCTTTGCGAAACTGAACACTTTTTATATTGAGGTTAACTCGACCTTTCAAAAACAGGCCTTAACCACTTCACGGTGGTGTATCTGAGGATACCGTTGGACGTTTGCGATCGGATACTGTCGGAGCCCTCACACCTGACTTATCTTTGCAGATTCGTCAAACAAGATTTGGAATCTCTATGCGGGACTTTTTTATTTTGCAACAAACTATTAAACAAATAATTAAACTAAAACACACATAAACAAATAACAATGAGCACAAGTATCGTAATACTGATCGCCGCTCTGGCCGCTGTGGCTGCCGTAGGTTGCTACATTTTGGTTACCAATTTGGTTACCAAGAATACAATCCGTGCACGCCGCGAAACCGCCATCAAAGAGGCTGAGGCTGAGGGCGAAATGATAAAGAAAGAGAAGATTCTTCAAGCTAAGGAGAAGTTCATTCAGCTCAAAAGCGATTACGACCGCCAGGTCAACGAGCGCAACGCCAAACTCAAAGAGCGCGAGCAGGCTATCCGCCAGAACGAAAACTCGATCAAGGATCAGCAGAAGGATCTCGAACGTAAACACAACGAGTCGAATCGTTTGAAGGAGCAACTTGAAAATCAGCTGGCTGCACTCGATCGCAAGAAGGAGGATGTCGAGCGTATGATGCGTGAACAGAATGCACGCTTGGAGCAGATCAGTGGAATGACTGCCGACGAGGCTAAAAATATTCTGATCGAGAATATGAAGGCTGAGGCTAAGGCCGATGCGATGACCTACATCAACGAGACCATCGAGGAGGCTAAGATGAGCGCCAACAAGGAGGCAAAACGCATTGTTGTTCAGACGATTCAACGTGTTGCAACCGAGACGGCAATCGAGAACTCGGTTACGGTTTTCAATATCGATAGCGACGAGGTCAAGGGTCGCATTATTGGTCGCGAGGGTCGTAACATCCGCGCTTTGGAGGCCGCTACGGGTATCGAGATCATCGTTGACGACACGCCCGAGGCAATCATCCTGTCGGGCTTCGATCCCGTACGTCGCGAGATCGCACGATTGGCTCTGCATCAGCTGGTTACCGACGGTCGTATCCACCCCGCACGTATCGAAGAGGTGGTTGCTAAGGTACAGAAGCAGATCGAGGAAGAGATAGTCGAGGTCGGTAAGCGCACCACGATCGATTTGGGTATCCACGGTTTGCACCCCGAATTGATCCGTCTGATCGGTAAGATGAAGTACCGTTCATCGTATGGTCAGAACCTGTTGCAGCACTCGCGCGAAACGGCTAATATGGCGGGTATTATGGCTGCCGAGTTGGGTCTGAATCCCAAGTTGGCTCGCCGTGCAGGTCTATTGCACGATATCGGTAAGGTGCCCGACGATGAGCCCGAACTGCCGCACGCAATTATCGGTATGAAGTTGGCCGAGAAATATAAGGAGAAACCCGATGTCTGCAATGCCATTGGTGCGCACCACGACGAGGCAGAGATGACCTCGCTCTACGCTCCGATTGTGCAGGTTTGCGATGCGATTTCGGGCGCACGTCCTGGTGCTCGCCGCGAGGTTGTGGAGTCGTACATCAAGCGCTTGAAGGAGATGGAGGATATCGCCCTGTCGTACCCCGGCGTGATGAAGACTTACGCAATTCAGGCTGGTCGCGAGCTGCGCGTGATCGTAGGTGCAGACAAGTTGTCGGATCAGGAGTCGGATCAGCTCTCGCACGATATCGCAAAGAAGATTCAGGACGAGATGACCTATCCTGGTCAGGTGAAGATCACCGTAATCCGCGAAACCCGCTCGGTAAGCTACGCGAAGTAGCCCGTTGTGAGGTAATATAATGGCCACAAAATTATAGGGAACTGCGCTATTAAGCGCACAATTTCAACGCTCGATTCACACTGCGACGTGTGAATCGGGCGTTTTTTCGCGGGGAGAATTGCAGATTAAAGCATAAATTCATAACTTTGAGATTGTTATCAAACTTATCCAATCAAAACTTAACATTATGAAGAAACTCTATCTGTTCTCCGCAATCGCACTTTTCGCGGGCGCAACTCTCGTTGGGTGCAATCCATCTCCTGACTCTATCTCGGAGCGCGAAATTCTCTCACAATTCAACAACGAGCTTGAAGCTGATGCCGAAAACGTCAGCTATGTGCAAATCGCGACAGGCACATACGACTGCCCGAATGACTCGTATCGTCTGAAATTACGTCAATTGGAGTGCGCAAAACTCATCACCTACGACGTCGAACGATACGCTTGGTGGGAGCGCAGCTACGAGAATGTTCGTGAGTCATATCGCGTACAACGCAACTACTATTGGTACTCCTACTACGACACCGAATATCGTACGGTAAAAAAGACAAATTACGAATTTGAAGACCACTACGTCGTTACGGTCGCACTGACCGATAAAGGCAAGAAATTGGCCGTAGAGGATCTCCCCGAACCGACAATCGAAGAGGATACAGACTTGAAGAATCCCGAAATTGATCCTATGAAATATGCTTGGAACAAGGCAGATCTGACCGAGGAGTGGCCCTATATCGCCAACCCGTTCATTGAGCCCGAGGAGCCTGCTGCCGAAGAGCCTGAGGAGAGCGAGCAGCAGGAGGTGAAAGAGGAGCAAGCAACCAAACCCGCAAACGACAAGGTTGATCGCATTGATTCGCTTCAATATGAGAAATTTATCCAACTTGAAATGTCGCCCGAAAGCAAGATCCTGAAAGCGGCCGAGATCAAGGCCATCAAGGCTCGAAATATCCAAATTTACGAGGTCAATGGCATATGCAAGGCGCGCGCTGAGGTGATTGTGGCGACGACCAATGTTAATGATGTTGCACGAATTTTCGAACAGATCGAAAATGATATGCGCTATTTAGCAACTACCGAATTTGAGTTCTACTTGGATAAAGGTTGGGTGCTTACCTCGTACGAGCTTGCCCCTGATGAATCTTATGTTGATGATGACGAATAATCGCCCCATTTGATCAGAACACCCCGATACCGTTGGTACGGGGTGTTTTTATCTCACAGCCCACCGCACTCGGAGAGTCGTCCAAACGGCACAAAATTGCCGTATTCTAATTAGGCTTACATACACACTATCTAATTAGGAAAACGAGAACTCCAACCTAAAAGAACTCTAAAAAAGGGCTGGCTCCCAACGGTAGCCCCTCCTTCCTCTACTCTCCACCACAAAAAAAATCCGCCTTCCCAGTGGGAAAGCGGATCTTTTAATGAATAGTTTATTCGACTATCCTCGGACGATTAGTAACCTGCGGTCTTCGATGCAGCGTAGCTAATCTTCAATGCATTCGCGCGGCGCAACTCCTGCTTCACGTCCGTAATGATACCCATACGGGTCTGATTATCGGCCTTGATGCAGACAGTCATCGCGTTACGATCAGCCTCGTTGAGCTTATCGCGCTCCGATGCGATGAAGTCCAAAATGTCCTTGGTAGTGCGGTAGCTATCGTTGAGCTGAACCTTCGGTGCGTTACCGAACTTTGCCTGCATAGCCAAGCTCGGTGGACCGATATGGATAAAGCTTACAAGCGACTTCTTCTCCAATTTCTGGATCTCGGTTGCGGCCGGCAGGCGGTAGCGAACCAGCAGTTCCTGCTCACGCATCTGTGTACTTACCATAAAGAAGAAGATAAGCATAAAGATAACGTCGGGCAGCGACGATGTCGAGATTGCGGGGGTCTCTTTCGAGCCCTTCTTCTTAATTACTGCCATAGTTTATTTACCTCCTACGTTACGCGGTTCAGCCTCTGAGATCTTCAAGGGCACAGCGTCGGTGATCGACTTACGAGCTGCCTCACCCAGATCGGCGAACTCCATACCGTACTTCTCTTTTGCAAGTTCGTTACGTACTTCGTTAAACGCGCGGGTAAGCTCATTCTGTACCATAATGTAAGCCTCATAGCTTGTACCACGGTCATTTTGGAGCGAGATAACGCCCTCCGATACCGGGTACGACCATTTAGCGCCGTCAGCGAGCTCGATCTCCTTCACCTTCTTCTCGGGAAGAGTCTCCAAATCGAAGGGATTGAGGACGAACTCCTTGGCCTTCTCTTTCAGCTGGCGAATATCAATCACTTGATTCTCAGCCTCCTGAGTGCTAACCATAATGTTATTGTTCTGCGAGATAAATACCTTCATAAGGTTACGCTCCTTAATGTCCGAAGGCTTCTGCTCGGTGTTCTCATCGGGCATAGGCGGCAACATACGAGCCAGACCTGAGTCGGTATTCATCGTGGTAGCAACCAGGAAGAAGATCAACAGCAAGAAAGAGATGTCAGCCATTGAGCCGGCATTGATTTCCTGTATTTTTCTTTTGTTAGCTGCCATAATTGCTTGTGGTCAAATTTATTATTTAATAGCAGATTTAACCTCAGCAAAGAAAGCAGCCAGCAGTGCAGCAGCCATTGCGAAATAGGTTACATAGATGCTGAAATCCGATACGCCCAGAACGAGCTTGTCGTCCATTACGGAGCCATCGGCCATATTCATCGGGGTAGTCGAGTCGGTCAATGCGAATGCAACGCCAACTACAACAGCGATCGCCAAGAGCGAAACCAACGAGCCCTTCAAACCCGACGGGTTGGTGAAGGTGTTGTAAACTGCGCTAACCAATGCAGCAACCAGACCCATTGCAAACAGTACATACGTCCAGATGATGATGCCGTTTACATCGGGGTTGCCAGCAGCGTCACGACCGCCTGCGACCATCATAACAACCAACACAACGGTGATGGCCATCATAACGCCCAACAGTATGTTCAATACTTTTTTCATTGTTTAGTTTTTAATATAGGTCGTGATTAATGATTATTTCTTGTTGTAAGCAGTCAGCATATCCAGCAGGTTGATCGAGCTGTTCTCCATTGCTACTACCAGCGAGTCGATCTTCGAGATCAGGTAGTTGTAGAAGAACTGCAGGATACAAGCTGCGATCAGACCGAGCAGGGTGGTCAACAGTGCAACCTTGATACCACCTGCAACCATTACAGGCGAGATATCACCAGCAGCCTGAATCGAGTCGAATGCGTCGATCATACCAACGATGGTACCCATGAAACCGAACATAGGAGCAGCAGCGATGAACAGACCTACCCAAGTCAGGTTAGCCTCCATCTGACCGTTCTGAACCGAACCGTACGATACAACTGCCTTCTCAACTGCGTCAAGACCCTGATCGTAGCGATCCAAACCCTGATAGTAGATCGATGCAACGGGACCGCGAGTGTTGCGGCAAACGTCCTTAGCAGCCTCGATACCGCCGTTGTTCAGAGCCTCTTCAACCTTAGCCTCGAACTTCTTGGTGTTGATCGACGAGAACGACAAGAAGAGGATACGCTCTACAACTACTGCCAAACCAAAAATCAAGCAGAGCAAGGGCAGCAACATCCACATCCACGAACCCTCGATGAACTTCTGCTTCAAAACCTGGTGCATAGTCTCACCCTCGATTTCGGTCTCAGCGTCGATAGCGGGAGCAGCCTCCTCAGCTACGGGAGCCTCCTCAGCAACCTGCTCAGTTGCAGGAGCCTCAGCGTTAGCGGCCTCAGCGGCCTCCTGAGCAAACACGTTAGCAGTACCAAGGCAAAGCATACCTGCTACTGACAAAGTCAAAAAAAGTTTTTTCATAGTAGATAAATTAAATTAATTAGTTTGTTGTTTGTTGTTTGTGTTTTGTTATTTGTTTTAAGTTTCGTTTTCGTCGTGGTTGCCCGTGTTTGTTTCCGCACTCAGGCGTGGTTACTATCTTTTTCAGTTTGGTTGCTTAAAAAAGTTTCGCGGAGAAAGCGGGATTCGAACCCACGATGCCCTTTTGAGGCATACACACTTTCCAGGCGTGCACCTTAAGCCACTCGGTCATTTCTCCAAATTGCGCCAAGTAGCCTGCACCTATTGTGCTGACTATCAAAGCAATGAACCTTAAAATTGGTCTTTTACACCTCTCTTATCGACTAAAAAATGCATAAAAGACTTGCGAAATATAGCAATAATTTTAATTCTGTGCAACGATTTACACCGTAATTTCACCTTTTATTGCTTTTCGCAGCTCTTCGACCGTCTTGTCGTGAGGCAGTCTTCGACCGAGAATATACATCAATTTCGTTACTGCGGCCTCGGTTGTCGAGTCGGCGCCACAGATCACCCCGAGCTCTTTGAGTCGGTGTCCCGTTTCGTAAATATCCATCGCCACAGCGCCATCGGGGCACTGTGTTACATTGACTACAATCACCCCACGAGCGACAACCTCGCTCAGCACCTCGCCAAACCACTCGGCTGTCGGAGCGTTACCTGCGCCGTAGGTTTCGAGCACCACAGCGTGCAGACCATAGATGCTAAGCATTGCGTGGAAGATCTGAGGGCTGATGCCCGGAAAGATCTTGATCACCGCCACACCCGTATCGAGCGATGTCGCTACGCGCAGAGGCTCATTCGGATCACCCGCTACGGGGGCAATAAATGGGTCGTTGTATTCGATATTGACACCCACCTCAGCAAGTGGCGGATAGTTGAACGAGCGAAAAGCATTCAACTGCTCGGCACTATGTTTGGTCGTACGGTTGGCGCGAAAGAGTTGATTCTGAAAGTAGAGCGACACCTCAGGCACAATAGCTCGACCATCCGCCCTCTTGGCGGCAGCGATCTCGATTGCCGTGATCAGATTCTCACGCCCGTCGGTACGCAGCACGTCAATCGGGATCTGGCTTCCAGTAAAGATCACGGGTTTAGCCAGATTTTCGAGCATAAAGCTCATTGCCGAGGCGGTATAGGACATCGTATCGGTGCCGTGTAGCACCACAAAACCATCGTACGAGGCATAGTTGTCGCGAATCAACTCTGCCAAACGGCACCAATTTTCGGGGCTGACGTTCGACGAGTCGATGATCGGATCCATCGTGATGGCGTCGATATTGACGTTCAAACGTCTGAGGGCGGGGAATTCGTCATAGATGCCACTGAAATCGAAGGGCACCAGCACACCCGTCGAGGCGTCGGTACGCATACCGATCGTACCACCCGTATAGATGATTAGAATCGAAGGTTTCATCTGATTCGTACACTTAACATTTATCACGTGCCAGCACGCGCGCACACTGCGCACGCCGACAATAGTCTAACAAAGTTAGCAATTATTTTCCGAAAAACAACTATTCGAGCCCAAAAATTCGCTCGGCATTGTGAGTTGTGTACTCGGCGATCTGCTCCATCGTGCAGTTTGTCAAATCGGCTACTCGCTCGCAAATGTAGGGGATATAACCACTCTCGTTGCGCTTGCCACGATAGGGCACGGGAGTAAGATAGGGGCA
>JAZOMS010000163.1:0-3814 GCA_045654145.1 Alistipes sp.
AGTGGAGGATGGCAAACTCCTTTTTGAGTAGTCCGACCTCTTGCTCATCGACAAATACACGCGATGAGTCGGGATCGAGGCGAACATTGCCAATTCGGAGCGACATATCGCCACGCCCTTGGCTACGTCGAATGACGCTACGTATGCGAGCTACTAATTCTGCCAAATGGAATGGCTTGGGTAGATAGTCGTCGGCTCCCTGCTCCAAACCTGTAATGCGATCTTCAAGCGAATCGCGCGCCGAGATAATGATCACATTATCACGTTTGCGCAGAGCCTTGATCTGTTCGAGTAGTTTCAAACCATTGCCATCGGGTAACATTATATCGAGCAGGATGCAATCGTAGTCGTAGCTTGCGATCTTGTCCTCAGCCTCAGCAAAATCGCAAGCTGTTTCAACGACGTATTGCTCCTGTTGCAGGGTTCGTTGCATCAATTCGCGCAACGATGCTTCGTCTTCAATTATCAATATCTTCATAAGCACAAAAGTAGGGTGCGATTTTGTAATAAAATCAAAATGCGCAGTGAGCTTGGCTCAAAATTAGTAATTTTTTGTGAGAATTTGTATCTTTGTCAAACATTTTAAGGACTTTATGCTATGGAATCACTTAAAGAGTTATATAAAATAGGCCACGGTCCATCGAGTAGCCACACAATGGGTCCGTTCAAAGCTGCTACGATTTTCGCTGAACGACACCCCGAAGCCGAGCGTTTTAGGGTTACGCTCTATGGTAGTCTGGCCGCAACGGGCAAAGGTCATATGACCGATCAGGCAATAATCAATGCGATGATGCCTACGGCTCCCGCTGAGATTGTTTGGGAGCCCGAAACTGTATTGCCACGCCACACCAATGGTATGTTTTTCGAGGCGTTGGTGGGTGATGAGGTTGTTGCATCGTGGCACGCTTATAGCATTGGCGGCGGCACGATAGTCGATGATGGTACTGCGATTAATCTGCGCGAAGAGGTCTATCCGATGAGCCACATTAGCGACATCTTGGCTTGGTGTATCGATAATGGTCGCGACTTCTGGGAGTATGTCGAGGAGTGTGAGGGGGCTGAGATATGGGATCATCTTCGCGAAGTGTGGCATACGATGTGTGATGCCATAGAGCGTGGATTGAACAACGAAGGGGTGTTGCCGGGCGGTCTTGGTGTAAAACGCAAGGCTTCGACCTACTATGTCAAGGCGAGTGGTTATCGCGATAGCCTCAACAGCCGAGGCAAGATCTATTCGTACGCATTGGCTACCTCTGAGGAGAATGCCTCGGGTAATGTGATTGTAACTGCGCCAACCTGTGGATCGAGTGGTGTGCTGCCAGCGGTACTATATCACCTATATAAGACACGAGATTTTCGTGAGATCCGCATTTTGCGCGCATTGGCTACGGCTGGCTTATTTGGTAATGTGGTGAAGACCAACGCTTCGGTGTCAGGTGCTGAGGTGGGTTGCCAAGGCGAGGTTGGTGTGGCTTGTGCTATGGCTGCGGCCGCTGCGTGTCAGCTCTTTGGTGGCACACCTTCGCAGATCGAGTATGCTGCTGAGATGGCATTGGAGCACCACTTGGGATTGACGTGCGATCCGGTGTGTGGTTTGGTGCAGGTGCCCTGCATTGAACGTAATGCAGTGGCTGCGGCACGAGCTCTTGATGCAAATATCTATGCTACCTATTCGGATGGTAATCATAGCGTCAGTTTCGATCGAGTGGTCGAGGTGATGAAGCAGACGGGACACGACCTGCCCAGTCTCTATAAGGAGACCGCTACGGGAGGTTTGGCAAAGGAGTTGGGTTGTCGCTTGCCACGATAGATAATCGAACGTAATGGATTTAGCGGAGAGTCTAGTCGGCTCTCCGCTTTCGTTTAGCATTGACAGTATTTAGCAATAGTTGCGCAATAAACTACATCCAATTTACGTTAGTCATTAAATTGTTACCATTGGATAGAGAGTGTGTTCCCTTTTCGGACAATGATAGTTATTGGTATAGATAAGTTATGTTGTTGACTGAAAAGTCGAAATTATCAAGTAATATTGTTGCATTTTGGGAATAATTGATACATTTGCATTTGTAAAAAAGTCATAAAATATAAATTATGGAAACTGAATTGATTGATCTGACCGTTCCTGAAATTAAGGAATTGGTTAACCATAAGGACAATAAAGATGATTTCTATGTTTTCAGAGCGTCAAGTGGCGATCACTATCTCGAAGGTCGCACGATGCGAATGAAGGCTTTTACGGTGATCCTGTGTACTGATGGTATGGAGAATGGATCAGTGAACCTTCGAGATGTGAGTATCAACAAAGGCTCGTTGCTGATGTCGTTTCCCAATAACGTGCTCAAAATCGAGATGGGATTCCCATCTGCTACGATGCGAGGTATTATCCTCTCGCAAGATTTTATGCGCACTCTGCACGTCGATGTCAAGACCTCGTTGCCGCTATTTATGCGCTTGGCATATAATCCACTGATCAACCTGACCCCGAAACAGCAGGATGATATCGAGAACTATTTAGACCTGTTGGAAAATATAACCGAGAATAGCGATCTTGCTCATCGTGATGACATTGTGCGTGGCCTATTGATGTCGATGTTCTTTCATATCAGCGATATGTATGAGCAGAGCCCTCAAATAACCGACGAAAAGGAACGTTCGGTACGTAACCGTCGTGAGGAGTATTTTGCAAAGTTTATCACCCTGCTTTCGGAAAATTTCAAGCGCCAGCGTACGGTTGGTTTCTACGCTGAACAGATGTGTGTTACACCCAAATACCTCTCACTGTTGATCAAAGAGTTTAGCGGCAAGTCGGCAGCTGAGTGGATCGATTCATACGTAATTACCGAGGCTAAGATGTTGTTGCGTTACTCGACTCTGAGTATCCAAGAGGTCGCTTACGAACTTAGTTTCTCGTCGCAATCATTTTTTGGTAAATATTTTAAACACCTGACGGGAATGTCGCCCAGCGACTACAAACTTTCGGCTAAGTAGCCCTCGTCGTACCCCAAAAAAACTAAGGCCGCCCTCCACATTCGGAAGGCGGCCTTCTACGTTGTCGCAATGTTCGACTACAACTCGATATCGACATCGAACAGCTCGTGCCAGGGCAGACCCTGCTCGCCCAACTCCGCTAGGAACGGATCGGGATCGAACTCCTCCACGTTGAACACGCCTGCGCCGCGCCACAGACCCTTAGCCCACATCGATGCACCCAACGCTGCGGGAACACCCGTGGTGAAGCTTACAGCCTGAGTGCCGGTCTCTTCGAATGCCTTCTCGTGGTCGCAGTTGTTGTAGATATAGTAAGTACGCTCCTTGCCATCCTTGATACCGCGAATACGGCAACCGATCGAGGTCTGGCCGTGGTAGTTTGCACCGAGCGACTTGGGATCGGGCAGAACAGCCTTCAAGAACTGAATAGGAACGATCTCAACGCCATTGTAGATAATGGGATCGATACGTGCCATACCGATGTTCTGGATCACGCGCAGGTGAGTCAGATACTCCTGGCCAAAGGTCATCCAGAAACGAGCACGCTTGATGGTGGGGTAGTTCTTAACGAGCGACTCCAACTCCTCGTGATAGATCAGATACGACTCACGCTCGCCGATTTCGGGGTAGTTCAATGGCTTGTGAATCTCGTGTGGCTCGGTAACAACCCACTTGCCATTTTCCCAATAGCGACCCTTCTGCGTAACCTCGCGGATGTTGATCTCAGGATTGAAGTTGGTTGCGAATGCCATACCGTGGTTACCCGCGTTGCAGTCAACGATGTCGAGGTAGTGAATCTCATCGAAATGATGCTTGGGTGCGT
>JAZOMS010000164.1:0-1678 GCA_045654145.1 Alistipes sp.
AGTTGTCGGGAGGCGAGCAGCAGCGTCTGGTTATCGCCCGCGCTTTACTCAATAATCCCGAAGTGGTGCTGGCCGATGAGCCTACGGGTAATCTCGACCCCGTTTCGGCCGAGGGCATTATGCAGTTGTTCCAGAAGATCGTCGAGGGAGGCTGTTCGGTGGTGATGTCAACACACAATACCAATATCTTGGAGGACTATCCTTCGCGTGCAATTCTGTTTTCAGGCGGACATATTAAGGAGGTCAATATCGCTCCCGAAGAGTAATCTGCCACAAATAAAATGATAGCGGGAACCTCGTAACGAGATTCCCGCTATCATTTTTCGATTACTATCCCTTCTTACAACCCGAGCAATACAAATAACTGAGCCGTCAGCACGCGCAGGAACATCATAAACGGATAGACCGTTGCGTAGCTCACTGCCGGCACATCATTGCCCGATGTTGCGTTCGAGTAGGCCAATGCCGGTGGGTTCGTCATACTACCAGCGATAACACCCATCAGCGTGAAATAATTCAACTTGAACACCTTGCGTGCAACAATACCCACCAGCAGAATGGGCAACATCGTAATGATGATACCATAAAGTACCCATATATAACCACCTTGGTTGATAACCGTATCGATAAAACCCTCGCCGGCGCTAACTCCGACAGCAGCCAAGAAGAGCGAAATACCCACCTCGCGCAACATTAGGTTGGCACTCATTGTCGTATAAGTTACCAAGTGGTAATGCGCTCCGAAACGGCTGATCAGGATCGCCACAATCAGAGGTCCACCCGCCAAGCCGAGCTTGACCGCCTGAGGCATACCTGGTATCACAATAGGAATCGAGCCCACAAATACACCAAGGAATATTCCGAGGAAGATCGAGATCAAGTTAGGCTCACGCAGACGACGCATCGAGTTGCCAAGCGTCTTAGCCACTGCATCGATAGCCATCTCCGAACCAACAACCGTCAGTCGATCGCCAATCTGCAATTCGAGATTGCGCTCTGGAATCAGATCGACACCCGAACGATTGACACGCGTAACATTAACAGCGTGGCTACTGCGCAGACGAAGTTCGCCAATGGTCTTGCCGTTGATATGCGGCTGAGTGATGATGATTCGGCGCGAGATGAACTGCTGATCGAGATTGATCCAATCCGAATGTTGCATATCGATCTGGTGGCCCAACATCATCTCGATAGCCTCGACATCCTCATTGGCGCAAATGATCAACATCTTATCACCTTCGTGCAGAATAGTCTGCGCATTGGCGATCTCGATTTGACCACTAACACGACATACGCGCGACACTACAAACGAACGATTGATCAAGCTACGGGTTTCGAGAACGGTGCGACCAAACAGATTGGTATTAGTCAATTCGATCGAGATCTTAGCTGCAAACTTCGATTCGCCAGCGCTCTCCAAATCCTCTCTCTCTTTGTCGAGTTTGATGCGGAAAATTGCACGCAGGAGAACAATCGAGATAATGATACCGACAACACCCAGCGGGTAGGCAACCGCATAACCCATTGCAATCGTCGAATCGTTCAAACCGGTTGAATCGGCATAAGCTTGCTGGGCTGCACCCAAACCAGGGGTGTTGGTTACTGCACCCGACAACACGCCGACCATCGTAGGAATCGGTGTACCCGTTACCAAATGTATGATATAGGCCGTCAGTAC